>CAZIMI010000046.1:0-8194 GCA_964540325.1 uncultured Methanosarcinales archaeon
GGAAAAGATTAGAGCAAGAAGACCTAATTGTTATTGATAATAAAACATTAAAAACTACAATCAACAAAAAATGAACATAGCAATACCAAAAGAAACAAAAACAAAGGAACACCGTGTAGCTTTAGTTCCAGAAGACGTTAAAATTTTAATAGAAGCTGACCATCAAGTGTTCGTAGAAGATAATGCGGGATTAAATGCTGGCTTCCCAAATTCAGAATATGAAAAAGTTGGGGCAAAAATCGCCACAAAAGAAGAAATTTATAACCAACAGCTAATTGTAAGAGTAAAAGAACCGCCGTTAGAAACCATTAAAGACAATCAAATAATTATGTCTTATTTGCATATTGAAAAAGGACAAAACCCAGAATTAGTTAACAAACTTATTGAGAAAAATGTTACTGCCTATGCCCTTGAAGAGATTAGAAATCTAAAAACAAACCACCGCTTAGTTAGTCTTGGTTTTGAAGCCGGTATTGTTGGAATGTTTGAAGGCTTAAGAGCTTATGGGAAGAAACTTGAAAATAATCATTTTGAAAAGATAAAAACCATTTGGGATTATAAAAATAAAACTGAAGCCTATTTAGCTTTAAGGGAAATTAATCCCAGATTATTTACTGCCAATGTAACTATTGCCGGTTACGGAAAAGTTTCTAAAGGCGCACAAGAAGTTCTTGCTCAATTGAGCCATCCGCCAATGATTCTTAAAGAAGAAGATACAGAAAGAACAAATCCACCTAAAATCTGGAAACACCTTCCTACAACAGACATTTTTGTTAATGCTGTTTTATGGTATCCTGGACAAGATCGAGTATTAACAAAAGAAGACCTAAAAAGAATGAAAAAAAATGCTTTAATTGTAGATATTTCTTGTGATGAAAACGGCGGGATTGAAACTTGTCATGCTACCGCTTGGGAAAATCCAACTTATGAAGTAGATGAGATAACCCATTTCTGTGTTGATAATTTGCCATCTGCTTTAGCCCATGATTCTTCCAGAGTGTTAAGTAAAGCAATCTTGCCTTTTGTTCTTAATGTTGCTAATGGAGAAGAGTTGGAGACGGGATTGATGACTAAGAATGGAAAGTATGTTTTCACTAATTCTCCAGAACAGCTTCAACTAAAACATCAGAAGCTTTTTAAATAAATCAACCTTTTAATAACTAAAATGGAAATTAATGTTTATACGATTCCCACCTGTTCTTGGTGTACAAAACTAAAACAGTGGTTAAAAAAGAAGAAAGTTGCTTTTATTGAACATGATTTAACTGAAAGCGACTCTGCTAGAGATGAAATAATTGAGAAATCAGCACAAATGGCAACACCGGTAACAATCGTCAAATTCTTTGAAGAGAAGGAAGAGGACGGAGAAATGGTAAAAACGCTAATTAAAGAAAACGTGGTTGTTGGCTTTGATGAGAAAAAATTAGAAAAAGCTTTGAAAGAATAAACTAAATCCCTTTCAACACTTCCTGAGGATCCTTCCCATCAAATAAAATTCCATATAATCCAGTTATCAAAGGTAATTCCAACTTAGTCTTTTTCTTTAAATCAATCGCTTCTTTTAAAGTTGTTACACCTTCTGCCACCATACTCATTTCATCAATCACTGCTTGCAACTTACGACCTTTACCTACTTCCACACCAACGTGTCTATTCCGAGAATGTGTACTTGTAGCAGTAACAATCATGTCACCGATTCCAGCAAGACCATAAAATGTTTCTTTTTTCCCGCCTAAAGCGACACCAACATCTTTAATCTCTTCTAAACCACGAGTCATGATATAAGCTTTAGCGTTGTCTCCTAAACCCATTCCATCAATAACACCAACGAACACAGCAAGAATATTCTTTAAAGCTGCAGCTATTTGTACACCAATTAAATCGTCGCTTAAATCTACTTTTAAATTCTCAGAAGCAATCGTTTCCCTCAACTCTTCTTTCCCAGATCCACCAGCCAATACGATTCCGGAATACATCTCTTTACAAACTTCTTCTGCATGTGTTGGTCCATAAAGACAAAATATCGAACCAGAAACATTCTCCGCAACAACATCGCTCAAGAACTTTAAATCAGGCCCAAACCCTTTTGAACAAATTACGACCGACTGTCCCCCAATAAATTCTTTAGCCGCTTTAATCGTCTTTTCAACATGATTAGAAGGAACTACCAACAACACTAATTCAAAATCAGATAAAACTTTTTCCAGTTGATGAGAAACAAAAATATTTTCCGGCAGTTTTGCCTCTGGCAATAGTTTGCATACTCTTCCTTCCTGCATTTCTTTAGCCTGTTCTTCAAAGAATTCCCAGACTTTTACATCATTATTATTCTTAGCCAAATGTACAGCCAATGCTGTACCCCAGCTCCCTCCACCTAAAATTGCGATTTTCATAAAGAGAAAGGAATCAAGAAGAGTTTAAAATTGTTATGGAAGTTGTTTGTCATAATATACTCAAACCTAGAAAAACTTTAAAAGGATTGTAAATTACTGTTTTATATGGGAATTGTAACTTGTTTAAAATCTAAATTCAAGAGACCAGAACCTAAACTTTTTTCTGAGTTGTCATATGAAGAAAAGAAGAGTAAAGTTGCCAGGGGCTTATGTTATACTCTATGTACTGCCCATTATCTTTCGATTGGAAATATTAGGTTATCAAAAAAAGGAACAAATCTCGTTGCACCTTTACTACCAGAACAGATAGAAAAAAGTGAATTAGAAAACTTCTTAGACAAAACTATTACTCAACAAGAATTTGATGAGCTTGATTATTTTACAAGTTGGTATGAAAAAGCAATTACAGAAGATAATCATTCAGTATACAAAGGGATGGCTTTTTATGAAACATTAAATAAAAATCTTGAAGAAAGAGAAAAGGAAACTCGTGCTGCATTAAAATGGGATATGATGAATGGTCCTGGATTTATACTTCTCCTTGGAGCATATCTTTTAGATCAAGCAGAAGATCAAGACTTATTAACTCGTGTTGAAAATGATGAAATAGGACTAATTCTTAAAAAAAATTATGGATGAATTTGAACATTTTAGTAACCCTAAAGTTTATTCCACTAAAATCTTTCCACTTCTGCCAATCACTACAGAATCAACGTAAGTGTACTCGCCTGGCTCTAAGAAAGTCCAACTAAAACTCTCTCCCGGTTCAAGAAAACCGCTTTTCATTGCAAAAATCTCTCGCATCCCATAAAGCAAAACTTGTAACTTTTCCTGTTCATTCTTCCAAATAACTGGCTGGTTAACTTTTACGGTCACTGGCTCAAATCTCAAAATTTCATCTGTGATTAATATTTCAATAGGTTCATTAACAACAATTAATTTCTCTTCACTAACTTCTTTTTTGGGTGGTTGATTGAGGGTTGGTGATGTAAGTTTTATTGTGGATTCCGTTAACGCTTTTTCATAACTAATCTTTTTATTAATATCTCTCATTAAATCCCCAAAAGGAGTAGAAAAGAACACTGCTGGCATTTCCATTGTTTCTGTTCCCCGGGAAGTAATCTTATTAAAAAAGAAATAATCGTTCTGTTCATAATTAATTAAGCTCGCATTAACATTAATCAAAACTAAATTAACTATCACTAAAAATAAGATTGTTTTTTTCATCTTCACCGATACAAGTTTAATTGCTGACGTTCTTTAATTTCATAATCATAACTAAAGTCCAACGATAAAGTTGTCTCATAAGACGCCTGACCGGAAAGATATGTTTTACAAATCAAAATATCTTCCTGTTTGCTCTCATAAAAAAGCACTTTTTTTGCCTGAGGATCTTCAATTGAGTTTTGAAAATGGCAATCTTTTAGTTCTTCATTTCCCAACATTACTTTTTCCAACTGAATAAAGTTGGCTTTGCCCTGGCCCCGATTCTTTATTAAAAGCCGGAATTCAACTTCTGTTCCTGCACTGGAAGGATAAATAATACTTTCCAATTCTGTAATTGCCATTGGTGCACCCTGTCCTGAATAGCTTTTTTTCGGCTGAACTTTACAACCAGAATCATAGATCTCGTAAAGGTTAGGATTAATACAAATTGTATCTGTAAACTCAAAAATGGAATCAAAACTTAATTTCAAGAAATAAGGGTTCTGAAAACGTTCAGCGTTTTCAAAAAGCTCTTTTTTAGCAGTAACATCAAATTCGATGAAAATTTTTTCACCACTGGGATTGATTAAACTTTTTCCCAACAAAAGTGGAAAATTTCTTGTTAAAGGAGGCATAATCAAAAAAAACTTTTGATCCACACCAACAATTTTCAGTTCACCATTCTTTATGTCATAAGCTGCTTGATTGTCTAATTCAGCAATCATTTTGAAATTTGATCCTTGGTAAATCTTTTTAGGGGGAGCATTATCCAAAAATCTCACCTCTAAAGCGCCATACCCTTGTTTAAAATTTTGTATCCCTTTTTTCCCTCCAGAATCTGCACCGCAACCTAGTAAAAACATAAACAAAACAATGATAATAATCAACTTTATTAATTTCATTTTATTAAACTTATTTTTTCTTGGTCAGGACTAATTTGCACTTTCTTAAACACTTGATAATCATAATTAAGTAAAGTGGTGATTGTTTCTCTTTTCCAATCTCCTAATTTCAGTTCTGGAAAAGGAAAATCTTCTAAACGGCATTGTTTAAACGTAAACTTCCTTTTCTTAACATCAAAATTCTGAATTTGGTCGGCTTTACAATTCTCACCGGAAAAATCAAAAATGCCTACTGGAAAAATCATTGTGTACCCGTCAAGTTTAGTAACCTGCCCTGGACCAATATTCTCTAATGTTAAAACCAAAACAGGCATTGGCTGTTTATCCTCAACAATCACATTATCTTTGGTATGACCCAGATAAAAGTTTACTCTAGCAAAATCTTTTGCTGAAAATGAATCTTTAGCAATCTGAGTAGACTTTATCTCTTCTAAAACTTTCTTTTTTGTTTCTAAAACTTGTTTACCGCTCATTTCCTGCTCTTCCTCAGTCCCCATAAATGCTCTCACTAAATAAGATTCAGTTTTTAATCCAGTCAATTTTAAAGTATAGTTTAAAGTATAAGTGCCATCTAATTCTTCCTGAGGAGTACAAATAAATGTCTGTCCAAACTCTTCTTCAGAAACTTCAAGTTCAAGAGCAGGATCAACATCTCCATGAATAACTTCTTTTTTTGCCCTGCTCGTAAAATCGCATAAAACAGTCGCTTTAATAGTATGCATACTTGGATTAGATATTTTTATTTCCGCAGAATACCCCCATTCAGGATTATATTCGGGAGTAATTTGTTCATCACCAATTTTAATCTGCGCTTTCATTGGCTGACTAACAGTCGGAGTATAAAATCCTCCTGCAGTGTAAGCTTGTTTTGCTGCTTCTTCTTTCTGTTCTTTAACACAGTCAGCATAAGCGGGCGTACCTTTATCATGCCCTTCCTGTTTACAAACAGCTTCTAATTGCGAATTTTGCTGCCTTTCCTGGATACAAGGCTGTAAATCCGAAAAACGGCCGGCAGCAATACATTTCAAGTTTGACAAGGCAGGATTCTCTGTTGGAGGTAGTTTTGCTTCTGCTTCCTGTTTAGCTTTAATGAATTCTGCTGTATCTGGCAGTAACGATTTTCCTTGCCCACTTGCTTCTCCAGAAACAACCACTAAAATTGCTATTAAGTATAATATTCCGACAAATTTGGCAGCAGTAACAAAAAAACTTTTTTCCGATTCATCACTCATCATTACAAACAATCCCACGTAAGCCCAAAGAGGTACCCAAAACAAAAGTCTTTCTACAAAGAAAGGCAAGGAAAAACCAAAATCTGCCTGTAAATACTGCACTAAACCAACATCTAAAAAGAAAATCAAAATAGCACCAAGACCATATAATGCTTCTTCTCCCGCTCCTGCTAAAAACGGTTCTTTTCCAGAAATTTTTCCCACTAAGCCATGAATAGTTGCCGCGATTAAAACTATCGGGGCTAAATAGTACTTAATTGAAGTTATATCTCCAGCACCTAATAAAAAATACCAAATAATAAATATCAAAACAATTAAAAAACCTTTTCTTTGAAAAACTGCAATAGAAGTGTACAACATAAAGAATAATGAAATCATTCCGTAAACTTCTGGTGTGCCTGTAACTTGTGTAAATAAAAAAACGATTGCAGCTACGATAAACAAAGGAAATCCCCTATTACGGAAAGATTTAACTGCACTCTGACCAGCAGCTGCTCCTGCACCAAGGGCCGCTCCTTGTACTAATCCTCCGGCAGCTCCGGCTACTGAACCAGCACCGCCAGCAACTTTACCCAATGCTGGCGCGGCTGCTTTAGCAGCAACTCCGGCTTTAGAAGCACCACCTTTTAACAAACTACCTAATCCAGAGAGTTTCCCCATCATTCACCTCTTTTTTACAAAAAGTTATTTCACTAAATCAACTTTCACTTCACGAACATCCAATGTTTTCTTTGGCTTAATTTTCAAAGCGTTATTACCCTGGACAATATCTTCACTAAGATCTGTAGTAAAACTAACCTCTTTAGTGTCAAAATTTTTGATGTGGCCATTAAAGATCAGTTCACCATACTTGCTGGTAACAACATCAACAAAATCAACATCTAATCTTAATCTGAGTTTATCATTAAGTACATCCTGATACTGTTCATAAGATAACTCAAAATAATAAGTTGGATATTCCAGTTTTTTTAATTGTGATTCTACTACAATGTGAGACAATATGTATGTTCCCTCATTCGTCCTAAAAATAATTTCGTTCTCGCCTTGGTAAACCAAAGCCGGAGAAAATTCCAAAGGAATCAAAGAAAGCTCGCAATCCGGAACGCCCGAATAAATTTCGTTACCGTTAATTAAAATTTGTAACTTTCCCACTTCTATTAGTTCACATTCTGGTTTAAATTTTAAGATCGCCTTTTCCATATTTCTTTTTTCTGTCTCAGAAACTAAAAAAATATTCTTAGAAGATTGAGCCTCAACACTGGTAACATCTGCAACAACCTGGATATTTTCTAAGCTGATTTCATTTGTTGCCCAAAAAGCTGCCCCAATAGAAGAAGCACTAAAAACCATTACATTATTTTCCTGAAGTTGATTCTTTGGTATATTAACAAATAAAGCATCTTCGTCTAAAACTTCAGAATTGTATAATTCTTCTCCGTTTAAAGTGATAACTACTTTTCCTTTAACTGTTTTTGATTTAAAACTAAGCAAGAAATTTTCAGTATTCTTCAAATCAGGAACTATAAATTTGAAAGTGCTTTGTTCTTCAGTAAAAGCGCCTTTCTTTGCATAAGCCACATTTTTTTCAGCTAAAACTTTGCTGTCCGTTTTGGTATAGATATTAACAACCGGCAAGGGATGTTCAATTTCTTTCTGTCCTAAATAATCTATCCTTCCCGGAGAAACGGTTAACAGATTTGTCTCCGTAACTGCTTCTTCTATTTCTTCTGTAGTTGGTTCATCTTCATCAAGATTTTCATCTAAAAGTTCCGCTCTTTCGCCAGGAGGCAGTAAAATTACGAACCCTACTAGTAATCCAGCGATAATAACCAAAAGTACTGCCGCTCCCGCAGCAGCTTGCCCTCTTTTATTTGTGATTGCCATAGTAATAATTAATAAAATCTTTTTATATATAAACTATTCGGCTTTAGAAAGGTAATGAGTAATGAGTTTTGGGTAATGGGTACTCAGAACTCAAGACTAACCCAAAAGACTAACCTTTTTATAACCTAATTACTTTTCAACTTTAAGATGCAAATAATCAGTTCAGAATACAAAAAAGGATTTGTAAAATTAAAAGTTACTGATCCGGAAGACCTTTGGTATTTAAGCCATTTGATTGATCCCGGTGATTTCATTAAAGGCAGAACTACCAGAAAAATAAGAATTGGAGAGGGAGATAATGCTAAAACTGTTAAGAAAAATTATGTTGTTAAAATCGAAGCAGAAACTATTGATTTTAGTACTTCTGGAGAATCTTTAAGAATTAACGGCAAAATTAAAGAAGCGCTGGAAGATATTCCAAAAGACAGTTATCAAGCAGTTGCTCTTGAATTAGGAACAGAATTTATTTTAGAAAAAGTTTCTTGGCTAGAGTATCAAAAACAAAGATTAAAAGAAGCTGCTGAAAAGAAATACAATTATCTGCTTTGCATCTTTGACAGAGAGGAAGCAATCTTTG
>CAZIMI010000047.1:0-8185 GCA_964540325.1 uncultured Methanosarcinales archaeon
AGGAGCCACTAAGAATATTGGCAAAAGTGGTTATGACCAATGTATTCAGGAGAAATGTGAACAAAAAGGCGATGAATTTTGTCAAAAATTCAGAGAAATAAATAATTGTTGTTTAGGTGCTGGAGGAAATGTTGCTCAATCAAATAATGGTTTAATTTGTATTTTTGATTAATCATGTCAACTGAATAAATAAAATGAGAATAACAAAAACAAATTTTTACTTGTTATTAATTTTTGTCCTAGCTTTAGTTTTACGTATTTATGCTGCTCAAAATACGGGGGTAGATACCGATGAGATGGTATATTCAATTATTCCTTTAAATATCATTTCTGCTGATCGTTTAGGAACGGTTGAGCAATCACCCTTATTTTTTTATTTAACAGATTTAAGTTATAAATTGTTTGGAGGGATTACTCCCATCTCTTTAAGATTAACCGCAATTTTATTTGGTGCTCTTTCTGTTTTTATTATTTTTTTAATTACCTTAGAACTTTTTAAAAAGAAAAATATTGCTCTTTTATCTTCTTTTTTGTTTGCTGTTTCTGGCCACGCTTTGATTAATAATACTGAAATGGATATGCTTGCCTATTTCTTTGTTCTCTTAAGTATTTTATTCTTTATTCGTGGACTAAGAAATTACAATAATTTATATCTTACTACTTTCTTTCTTTCTTTAGGTATTTTAGTAAAACCAATTGCAATTCTTTTTGTTCCTATTCTTGCTGTCATTTGGATTATTAAAGATTATCCCCAAAGCAATTTTGTTAAAAAAGACAGTTTCATTTTGTCTAAAAATAATATTAAACTGGTTCTTTTTTGTGCATTGATTTTTGTAATCTTAGTCTTTCCAATATTTTCTTACAACTATTTAACTTATCAAGAAAAAGGAATAACTGACTATTTCTTCTCAAATGTTTTAGGAATTGGAGAAACAGTTCATCAAGGGATGAAAACTGAATGGGCTTTTCAAGGATTAAAAAATAATATTCTGGGGAAAAGTTTATTACTTTTAACATTGGAACCTTTGATTTTTGTTTTTGGGATATTTGGCTTAATATATTACTTTAAGAAAAATAGGTTATTTGCTTTTTTATTCTTTCTGTCTTTAATATTTCCTTTTGTTTATCTAGCAGGTCAAACCGCTAGTAGTAGCCATTACATTTGGATTTCTGCAATATTTAGTATCTTTGCTGCTTATTCAATAACTTTTTTATCTGATAAAATCAAACATAAATTAAAATTTAACCATTTCATAACTTTAATTATCATTTTGGTTTTAATAACTACATTTTTTGTTGTAATCCCAGAAATCAAACAATCACGTCAACAATCAATTACTCTAGCACTACGAGAATATACTCACAAAAACATTCCTGATAATGCGGTGGTTGTTATTGATCCTAGAATTTATCGGGGCATTCACGCTTGGGTATTTAATGATAAACATTACTTAGAAGGAACACATTTCTTTGATTTAATGGAACAAGTTAAAGATATTCCAAACAAAGTTACTGTGCCTTTGTATTACATTGAGTGTGGTCCAGGAACTAATTGTGGTTGGAAACCTGAAGACTTTCAACGAATTTTTGATACTGGAGAACAAATAAGTACATACTTTAAAGAAAATACTCAGAAAGTAGGGGAGGTTAATGTTGAACATCACTTTTTGATTTATCAAGGGCAAATAAGTTTGCCTCAGCAAGCTTTTGAAGCCATTGACAGAACGCATCAATTCTGGTTCTATCCTGTAGGTTGGAAGTATCCGGAACAAGCGATTGATTACCAGGCGGAAGGTTTTGGGAAAGTTATCGAGAAAGTTGGATTCTTTATTTTATGGATTGATGTGCTTTTAGCTTTACTTTCTATTCCTTTTGTTTTTTATTTGGTTTTCAGAAAAAGGAGAAGAACACTTAATAACGATTAGTCTTAATATCTTCTCTATTCCCATAACCTTTTTATATAAAGATTAGATTGGGACATTATTAATTAATATTTGATACTATTTAAAGAAATATTCAAGTGAAATAAGGTGATTTAAGTGGAAACTTCAATAGAAAAAATTGAACGTAACGGAAAGATTCTAGCAATTATTACTCGGACAAAAGCATTAGAAGAATTAGAACAATCCGGAAAAAACATGTTATTTGTCAGTCCGGACGAATTTCCATTTCAGGTTGGAATACACTCTAGAAAAGATGGAGACAAAGTGCTTCCACACGCCCACATTCCATTTCAAGAATTAAAAAACCTTTCGGTGCAAGAATTTTTTTATATTATTTCAGGAAAAGTGATTGTTGATTTATTTGATGAGAACGATAATAATCTTAAAGTAAAAACATTGACTTTGGAAAAAGGTGATTCTATAATCTTAAATTGTGCACATGGATTTACTTTTTTGGATAATGCTAAGGTAATTGAATTAAAACAAGGCCCTTATCGTGGCAGAGAGAATGAGAAACGAGAAATTAAAGAAAATAAAGATTCCAATTTAGATCTTCGGAATCAAGAAACTAATGAAAATAATGAAGGTGATTATACATGAGTCAAAATTTTATCCCTGTTTGTGAACCAACTTTACAAGGCAACGAACTAAAATATGTTACTGAAGCAGTGCAAACTGGTTGGATTTCCTCCGGCGGATCTTTCTTGAAACAGTTCGAAGAAAAGTTTGCTGCTTATTGTGGTGTTACACACGGAATTAGTTGTACTAACGGAACAACGGCTTTACATTTAGCTATCGAAGCTTTGGGCATTGGTAAAGGTGATGAGGTTATTATTCCCACATTTACGATGGCCGCATCCTCTAATGCTATTATTTACGCAGGAGCTAAACCTGTACTAATTGATTCTGAACTTGATACTTGGAATATGGACATCAATAAGATTGAAGAAAAGATTACAGAAAAAACTAAAGCAATTATGGTGGTCCATACTTATGGCCATCCTGTTGATATGGACAGAGTAAAAGAAATCGCTGATAAACACCATTTATTTGTTATTGAAGATGCTGCTGAAGCGCATGGTGCTGAGTACAAAGGAAGAAAAGCAGGTAGTTTAAGTGATGTAGCTTGTTTTAGTTTTTATGCTAATAAAATCATCACCACTGGAGAAGGCGGGATGGTGGTAACAAATAACGATAAAGTTGCTGAAGAAGCAAGAAAATTAAGAAACCATTATTTTGGTGAACCACGATTCTTACATCAAAAAGTTGGATACAATCATCGATTAACAAATCTTCAGGCAGCAATAGGTCTTGCTCAAGTTGAAAAGTTAGATGATTATGTTGAGATGAGGAGAAAGAATGCTTATCTTTACAATGAACTGCTTAAAGCCGTTCCCGGAATTACTTTACCTCCAGAAAAAAATTGGGCGAAGAATGTTTATTGGATGTACGGCATCTTAGTACAACCAGAATTTGGAATGAACATGCCGGAACTTTGTATGAAATTGAAAGAAAGAGGGGTTGATACCAGAACATTTTTTATTGGTATGCATAAACAGCCAGCTTATTTTGATGATGATCCAAGATTTCCAGATACTACCGGAAATTATCCTTGTTCTGATGAATTAGAAACAAAAGGTTTCTATTTACCTTCCCCAAGTCATCTAACGAAAGAAAAGATAACTTTTATTGTTGATCAGATTAAAGAGATTCGGGAAGAAAACAAAAAAGGACTTATCGGAGAGGAGAATGCAAACAAATTATAATCCCAGTGGGTTTAAAGTTTCTGTAGTCTTGCCTTCATATAATGAAAGAGACAACGTTCCAGAAGCAATTGAACGTATTTCTAAAGCTCTTGGTTCACAGTTATTCGAAATCATTATTGTTGATGATAATTCTCCAGACTTAACATGGAAAGTAGTTGAAGAACTTAATCATCCAAAAGTAAAATTGATTAGGAGAATCAACGAGAAAGGCTTAGCTTCGGCCTTAGATGACGGAATAAGGGCTGCTCAAGGCGATGTTATTGTTTGGTTGGATGCAGACTTAGGTTTGCCCCCAGAAGAGATTCCTGGCTTGGTTTCAAAATTAGATAAGTATGATGTTGCTATTGGTTCAAGATATATTAAAGGCGGTAAAGACCCTCGGCCATTTTTTAGAGTTTTTTTAAGTTTGATGATTAATGGCTTTGCAATGTTATTTTTAGGATCTAATGTTAGAGATTACACTTCTGGGTTTGCTGCTGTTAAAAAAGAGGTCTTTGATAAAGTTTATTTCTCTCGTCATGGTTTTGGAGAATATTTCGTTGAATTCGCTTATAAAGCTAAGAAAAATAAATTTAAAATTGTTGAGGTCCCTTGTGTTTATAGTATTAGGACCGGGGGAGTATCTAAATCCGATGGTGATTTAGGGACATTATTTCGTCTTGGTAGGGATTATGGTCTGAAAGTACTGGGATTAAGGTTTAGGTTCTAAGGGTCTTTAAATATTAGAGAATAGAAAACTTTATAATATTTAGATTGAGAAAAGTATATAACATGGATACTGAGCAAAACGAGGCGGGGAATGAGGTTGGAAATGAAGAAAATGTAGCTTCTAATAAGATTCCTACGGCTTACACTACTAGAACAACTTGCCGTGTATGCAATTCAGGTCAACTTTCTTTTTTATTTACTCTTGGAGACCAATATATCAACGATTTCCCTAAAAAAGAAGATTTTGGTAAACTTAGAAAAGCACCTTTAGAAATGATTTTTTGTGAGAACTGTTCTTTAGTACAATTGAAACACACCGCTCCACAAGAATTACTTTACACTGGCTTTTATTGGTACAAATCTGGCGTTACGGAAACGATGATTAAAGCTCTTAAAGAAATCACTGATATTGCTGAACAAAGATTCAATCTTCAATCTGGTGATGTTGTGCTTGACATCGGCAGTAATGATGGAACCCTTCTGCGGCAATTTACTGTTCCTGGATTGATTACAGTTGGTGTAGAACCAGCAACCAATCTCGCTGA
Organism: uncultured Methanosarcinales archaeon; assembly: GCA_964540325.1. Classification (GTDB taxonomy): domain Archaea; phylum Nanobdellota; class Nanobdellia; order Woesearchaeales; family GW2011-AR9; genus JABJOX01. The sequence continues at coordinate 4,963 of CAZIMI010000047.1, forward strand.
AGAGGGTAGTAAAGGAATCACTCATTTTGTTAATGATTTTTGGATTTATGATAAATACTTTTCTGTTGTTGGAAAGAAAGCAAAGATTATTACTGCTTTAGGAATGTTTTATGATATGGAAGATCCTAACCAGTTTATTGCTGATGCGGAAAAAGCTTTAACTGATGACGGGGTTTTCATTGCGCAATTGATGTGCCTAAAAAATATGCTTGATAGTAATGATGTTGGTAATATTTGTCACGAACATTTAGAATATTACTCGTTTGCTTCTCTTGAATATCTTTTCGGGCAGAACGGTTTAGAAATTTTTGATATTGAAATTAATAATGTTAACGGTGGCAGTTACAGGTTGTATGCAAAGAAGAAAGGCGCAGTTGTTAATATTCCGGAAGGGGCTGCAGAAAGAATTGCTAAAGTCAAAGAGGATGAAAAAGATTTTCAAGATAAAAAAGTTTATCAGGATTTTTTTCAAAGATTAGAAGAAAATAAAGCTGCCTGTGTTAGCTTTATTAAAGAGAAAGTTGCTCAAGGCAAGAAAGTTTGGGCTTTTGGCGCTTCTACTAAAGGTAATGTGATTTTACAATATTATGGTTTAGATGATTCATTAATTACAGCTGCTTCCGAGAGAAGTCCTTGGAAATTTGGACGTTATACAGTTGGAACAAACGTTCCTATTGTTTCTGAAGAAGAAGCAAGACAAGCACAGCCGGATTACTTTTTAGTATTGCCTTATGCTTTTTTTAATGAAATGTATGCTCGGGAAAAAGAATGGAGACTAAAAGGCGGAAAATGGATTGTACCTCTGCCAGAATTTAGAATTGTTGATTAAAGATGGAGATTGCAGATAAAATAAATGTTGTTGAAGCAGAAGTAGAGGACATTCCCGGAATTGTTAAAGTTTTAAATAGTACTTTGAAGCAAGACTTTGTTTATGGTTCAGCTAGTTTTGAACAGAATGTAGAATACTCTTTTTCAAGATCTATTGCTCACAAACATGAACCTATTTATGTTGCTAAAGAAAATGAAGAGGTTGTTGGTTTTTCTTGGTTTATGAATCACCCTCCAAATAATGGAACTACTATTCTAGAGATGTTTGCAGTCAGAAAAGATAAACAGCGTCAAGGTATTGGTTCATATTTAATTGCTAAATCAAGTGGCCTGTTTGTAGAATCACAAAAACAATTAGGTATAAATTTAAGAACATTACACTTGACTACTAATTTATCCAATCGTGGTGCCCAGAATATTTATACTAAAGCAGGTTATGAGGTTGCTGGAGAAATTAAAGGTTTTGTCGGGGATGGTAATGTTGAAGTTGTGATGGTAAAGAAAGTTAGTAATCAACCTTGTTCAATTGAATATAAGACTAAATAATAAAATGGAAACAAACCAAACAGAACAACCAGTACAAAGAAAAAAGAAAGCACTCATTTTTGGTATAACCGGCCAAGACGCATAAGCGCGGTATACGGTTCATATTTAGCAGAAGTGCTTCTCGAAAAAGGTTATGAAGTGCATGGTTTTATTAGAAAGTCTGCTACTGGAAATACTATCAATATCAATCATCTCATCAAAGATAAAGAAGAAAAGATTATTTTACATAAAGGCGATTTAGCTGATACCACTTCTGTTTACAGGGTTATAAATGAAGTTCGTCCGGATGAGATTTATAACGAAGCAGATCAAGACCATGTTACTTGGAGTTTTGCTTCTGTAGATTATACTTGTGATATTACTGCGGCAGCAGTTGCTAGAATCTTGGAAACTATCAAACAGATTGATCCGAAGATAAAATATTTTCAGCCTGTTTCTTCAAATATGTTTGGTCAGGCTGTAGAAATCCCACAGAATGAGGAAACTGCCTTTAAACCGCAAAGTCCTTACGCGGCAGCAAAAGCTTTTGCTTACACTATTTGTAGGTTTTATCGAGAAGTTTTTAACATGCATGTTTGTACTGGTATATTTTACAACCATGAATCTCCGCGAAGAACAGATGATTACGTAACTAGAAAAATAACTAAAGCAGCAGCGCGAATCAAGTTGGGCTTGCAGGATAAAATTCATCTTGGCAACTTAGATACCAAGATTGACTTTGGTTACGCTCGCGAGTATATGGAAGCTGCTTGGAAATTGATGCAAGTAGAAAAGCCGGACGATTATATTATCTGTACGGGCGAGGTTCATTCTGTTCGAGAATTCTTAGAAGAAGCTTTCTCTTGTGTGGGATTAAGTTGTGATGATTATCTTGAGTTTGATCAGAGATTTGCTCGTCCAAGTAAAACTAGCACCCTTCTCGGAGATATTTCTAAAGCCAGACAAGCCTTTGGCTTTGATCCGCAGATAAAGTTCAAACAGCTGATTAGATTAATGGTTGAACATGATCTGAAGGATGCTGAATTGGAATTGAAGATGAGGGATGTTTCTGAGTGATTAATGGGCAATTTTTCTTACTGGGAGATGGTCATTATTTCATAACTCTTATAAACTAAATTTTTTCTATTAATCTTACAGAAATGAAAACAATATTTGTAAATCCTTGTCATGGAAATGAACCTTATATTCTGAGTGGACTAATTGCTTTAGGTATTAGCGATCATTTAGAAAAAACTACTGGTGAAAAGCCAAAGATTATTGTCCCCCATCTTTATGGAAATAGACAAAGAAGAATCATGCAAGAAGAGGGTTTATTATCTGATAATGTTGTTCTGGATGAAAAATTAGGGGATATGTATCATGGCATTACTTTCGCAGACAATAATATTGCAAAAACATTACAAGACCTAATCGATAAAAGAGGAGACACAGAGAAAGCAGTTAGAGAACACTTACAAAGAGAACACGGAGCTATTTCTTTAGAAATTAATGCTGGTTCTCAAATAACCAGCGGAAGTCAAGTACCAAGCATCTTAGCGTATCCTGGAGTTTATTCTGAATTATATGCTGCAACTTTAGTTGAACCAGAACTTATAGTTCAATTAGCAAAAGAACCAGTGGCGGAAAAATTACAAGAAGTTTATGAGATGATGTTAAAATTAGAAGAGGATTTGGATTTACTTTTTATTCCTAGTTACCATACATTCTCTTATTTGGAGGGCCGACAACAATTGAATAAAGAAGTCTCTACCCCACCATTGAAAAGAATTCCGGAGAAAAGTACTATTGACTTGCCAGAAAATACTATTTATGAGATGCTAAGCGGAACTGGAAGTGAAATGGACACTTT
>CAZIMI010000048.1:0-8140 GCA_964540325.1 uncultured Methanosarcinales archaeon
TTATAAAGCTTATGATGTTCCAAAAGATGATGTTACAGATGAAGATCTTAGTTTAATTGATGAAATCGCTGAACTTGAAGAGCAATTGAATTTGGAAGAAGAAATGCTTCCGAAAGATGTTGAAGAAGAAATTGTGCTTCCAGATTTAACTGAAGAAGTGGAAGATGTAGACATTTATGAAGAAGATTTAGATACAATTAATGTTAAAGAAAACGAATTAGTTAAACTAAATGTTAAGGTTAGCGATCCAGATAAGGATACTGTTACTTATACCTTCACTAAGCCTTTAAACAAACAGGGCGAATGGCAAACAAGTTACGGTGATGCAGGTGAGTATGTGGTTACTTTAACTGCTACAGATGGAAAATTAACTACTGAGAAAAAAGTTAAGATTGTTGTAGAGAGAGTTAATGTGCCTCCAACAATCAGTGGATTAAAAGATATTTCTGTTAGTGAAGGTGAAACTGTAACTGTTGATCCAAAAGTAAGTGATCCTAACGGAGATGCTGTAAGCGTGACTATTTCGGAACCATTAAAGTCAGGAACTTTTGTCACTGATCATACATCAGCAGGCGAATATAAGATTATGGTAATTGCAAGTGATGGTGAATTGGATACAGAAAAAGCTTTCACTTTATCTATCACAGATGTTAATGAACTTCCTATTATCAGTGGATTAGAAGATTTAACAGTAAAAGAAGGTGAAATTATAGAACTAAAACCTCAAGTAACTGATTTGGATGAAGATAAGATTACATTAACTATCACCGATCCTGTTGGTAATGATGGTGTCTGGGAAACTGGTTTTACTAACCATGGGGTTTATATTGTTACTGTAACTGCAGATGATGGTAAAGATAAAGTTACTGAGAAAGTTACTGTTACAGTGGAAGACGTAAACATGCCGCCGGAGATTGAGAGTGTATCTCAAAGTTTTGAGTAATTTCCTTTTTTTCTTTTTTTAATACTGGAAGAAAAATGAACAAAAAAAAAATAGCAATAGTTCTTATTGGACTAATAACTTTCATTCTTCTAGTAAATTTTGCTTTTGCTGCAGCGAAAACTTTCTATGTTATGGAAACGGATTTGGTTAAAATTAAAGTAGAGGCCAGTGATCCTGACGGAGATAAAATAGTATATTATTATTCTCCGCCTCTCGATGATCAAGGTGAATGGCAAACCGGTTACGATGATGCTGGTAAGCATGATTTAGAAATTACTGCTTCAGATGGTGTTAATCAAGTTAAACAAGAAGTTGTAATTATAGTTGATAATAAAAATCAAGCCCCAAAATTAAGCGAGGATAAAATTTCTGTTAAAGAAACTCAAACAATTAATCTTAAAGAGATTGTTTCTGATCCAGATGATGATCCTTTAAGTTTTAAGTTTAATTCTCCTTTTGACAGTAATGGTGAATGGCAAACAGGTTTTGATGATGGTGGAAGTTTTGTTACTGTATTTGAAGTTAATGATGGTGAATTTACTGAAATGTTTAGGGTAGAAGTGTCCGTATTGAATACTAACCAAGCACCAGAAATAATTAGCACTTTTTATGATGGAAAAATTCTCAATATTGAAGAAGATGAAACTTTAGAGTTTGATGTTCAGGCAGTTGACGGAGATAATGACGAATTATCTTATCACTGGAAATTCAATGGCGAGATTGTTGGTGAAGGAAGTTCAGGAGAATATTATCTTGATTATGAATCTGCTGGCGAACATTTGCTTGAGTTAGTTATAACTGATGGTACTTTAAGTACAGAAAGAGAATGGACAATAATTGTTGAAAATGTTAACCGCAAACCTTTCTTGGAATTACTACAAATAACTGTTAAAGAAGGCGAGAAAATTTATTTGGATTTACCGGATGTTGATTTGGATGGAGATTCATTATCTTATTCTTTTGAGAATCCCCTTAATAATGAAGGGGAATGGCTTACTGATTATGATGATGCAGGCAAGTATAAATTAGAAGTAGTTGCTTCTGACGGAGAGTTTAGTGTTAGCGAAGATGTTGAGATTATTGTTTTAGATGTTGACAGAGCTCCAACTTTAGACTTGCCAGATAGAGTTGATGTTAAGGAAGGAGAGGAATTAGTCTGGGAAGTTGATACAGTTGATCCTGACAATGATAAAGTTAAAATAAGTTTTTCTGGTTTCCCTGAAGTGTTTGGGTTTGATGAGAAAACTAAAACTTTGACTTGGGAACCGGATTATGATTTTATTAAAAGGAAAGGCAATTTTGTTAGTAATCTTTGGAATAGATTAAGATTGGAACATTTTATTTTAAAGAAAAGGTCTTTTCCAATAGAAGTTACTGCTTGTGGTAAAGAATTATGTACTTCTGGGAAAGTAAATTTGTTTGTTTATAATGTTAACAGAATGCCAGAATTTATTGAATTTGGCAATTTTACTGTTAAAGAATTAGATTCTGTAGATCTTAATTTAGAAGCGGTTGATCCTGATGGAGATATTGTTAAAGTTTATTATGGTTGGCCGTTAAATAAAAGATCAGGTAAATGGAAAACTAGTTATGAAGATCAAGATGTTTACTCTGTTGAGGTTACAGCTACAGATGGTAAATTAATGAACACTAAAACTGTTAATTTACAAGTGTTGAAAAATAATCGTGAACCCACTTTAAAAATTAAGAGAGATAAATGGATTGTTAACGAAAACGAAGAATTTAGTTTTTGGGTATCAGCATCTGATCCGGATAATGATGAGCTTAAGATTAGGTTGGATAATCTTCCTTCTGGGGCTGCTTTTAATGAAGGTTTATTTACCTGGACAGCTGACTATGATACTGTATCTGAAAAAACTGACAGTTTCCTTAACAATCTTATCAGTAAATATTCTTCTTGGAACAAAAAGTTTAGTAAAGAAGAGGAAACAGTTTTTCTAAGTTTTGTTGCTTCTGACGGGGAAGCTGAAACTATTCATCCGGTTGAAGTTGTTGTTAAGAATGTTAACCAAAAGCCAGAAATATTAGATTACTTACCTGAAGATGAGATTACAGTTAAGACCGGAGGGAAAACAGCATTCCATGTTGCTGCTAAGGATTTAGATAACGATCAGTTAAGATATGAATGGAACCTTGGTTTAAGACAGCAGAAAGTTTCTGGAACTGATACAATCACAAGAACATTTACTTCTCCAGGCAAAAAGAAAGTTAAAGTTACTGTTTCTGATGGTAGAGATTCTGTTGAGAAAGAATGGGTTGTTAATGTTTATTCGGAAGTTGTTGAACAGCCAATTGTTGAAGAAGAATCTGTTGAGGAACAGCCGTTTACTGTTAAGGTTTGGGTTGTAGAAGGGTGATTAATAATGGCATCTGGTAATTTTTTAATCGGTAATGATCTTACATTTGAAGGATTTTCCCAATATGTCTTACCAATTTTTGAAGAGAGAGGATATTCTGTACAAAATAAATTAGCTATTTCATATACCAGTCATCGAAAATCTATATTGGCTTCTGTTGTTGGTGAAGGAGATTTAGAAAAAGGAATCAATGATATTCTTGTTGAATCTGGAAAAATCATAAAAGGAGAAGCTGAAAGAATACAACAATCTGGTAGTGATCAAAATCGTATTGCCTGGGAACACCAAGTATCAGGATTTAGTCATCGGGAGAGAGAAGAAGGAAAAGAAGATGTTTGTGTCCATAAGGGCCATTATGAGACAATCGGAACATATCAAGCCGATGATACTGCTTCACAACTATTTCCTACAATTGCACAAGAATATTTATTGAAAAATGTAAAAGTAGAAGCTAATAAAGTTGTTGGACAAATTAAATGTCTTCTTGGAAAAAGATTATCTGATTTATAATTATTGGTTTAATTTATTCCCATTTAAGTTCAGCGTTTTCTATAACCCAATTTTCATAGCAAAGTTTAAAAAAACACTTCACTTTGAGTATTAAAATGGCAAAAGAAATTATTCTTAATATTACAGTAAAGAAAGAGTTAGAAGGTGGTTATTCCGCAATTTGTACAGATTTAGATGTAGCTAGCCAGGGAGAAACTACTGATGAAGCTGTAATTAATGTTAAAGAAGCAGTTGAATTATACATTGATAGTGCTAAAGAATTAGGAATTATGGATGAAGTTTTAGAAAAATTAGGATTAACTTCAGAAGAATTAAATGAAGGTGTTAATATTCCTAAATTGTTTAAAACGGAAATTCCTGTAAATGTTGCTGCTTGAAGATGAAATTCCCTCTTGTTTCTTCAGATAAAATTTTAAAAATTCTTGTTAACAAGAAAGGTTTTTCTATAACTAGACAAAAAGGTAGTCATATCTCTTTGCACAAGAAAACTGAAGAAGGAATTCTTTTAGTAGTTGTCCCTGAAAAAAGAACTGTTAAGAAAGGAACATTATTAAGTATCTTAAGACAAGCAAGAATGAAAAGAGATGAATTTATGAACTTGTTAAAAAAAATTTAATTCTCCCATTCCATCTCTACATTCTCAATGACCCAATCCAGATGCACAGGTACATTATTATCTCCGCCCATGCCTGCGCTGTTGCCGTTAGCAAAATGAACTGTTCCGTAAATCTTTTCTGCCAATAACCCAGACCAGCCATATCTCTTCAAAGAATCTTTAGTAATATTTGGATTTGTTCCAATACCAAATTCAGCTAGGACATTGAAGTTTTTTTCTTTAAAGATTAGTGGTTTAACTTTTTCTTCGATATATTTGTTTGCTTGTTCTGTTTTGCCAACAAGTTCAACAATCTTACAATTTTCTACAACAAACTTAACATCATATTCTAAAGGAAAAGGACCGCCCCAACCTTTGAAGATAGTAAAATAACCATTTGCGTTTTTAGGTACACAGAAAGCTTCTGCTCCGGGAAGGTTGCCACAATCCCCTCTTGGAATAATTCCGTTACTTTCATGGACAAGATTTTGATTTATTTCGATTGCAATATCTGTTTCTGGTGCTTTGATTATAACTGAAGAAGAATTCTTCATTTTGTCGCTGTATCCTTTTGTGAGAGCGATCATTTTGTCTTGATCACAATCCATTGGTCCATCTTTTTCAAACCATTCTAAAGCGAATTTGGGCATACTAGCTAATCTTGCTCCTCGTTCTCGTTGAGTTTTTGTAAAATTTGTATGTGTTAAAGAAAATACTGTAGGCATGAAAATAATATCATGATTAACTTTTTCATAGATTTCCTTTGTTACATCTACACCGCTTCTAGTTTCTGTTGGAATATAGGAAAATAATTCCACCTCAATATTGTTCTCTTTGAAAACATTGTACATTTTTTTAGAAATTTCCTGAGAATTGATAAAGAATTGTTTTAAGTTGGAATTGAATAAATTGTTCCATTCTTGGAAGATGATTGCTACTTTTTCTCCTTCTTTGTATTGAAGATTTTGTTTTAGAGTATTGAGGATTGTTTGATTCATGATCTTCTTTTCCTTGTTCCAATATCTAACCTCATTGGACTTTCATAAGGAGTGAAGTCAGCGACAACAGTATAATGTCCATCTACTTGTCCTATGTGTAGAACTATTTTATCACCAGGTTTTGTCATTGATTCTTCGATTGCTTTTTTGTCCACCCTTCGTTGTACGTATCTGCCATCTTCTTCTAGAGTAGAAACTACAGCAGAACTATCTCCAATATAACGTAAAAACCCTTCCATTCTACCACAATATGAGCCTCGATCAAAATGCGTATTCTCTAATTCTTCCCTTGTTCTTTCCCACAAACGCCCATCAACCATCGTTTGAGGAGAACTACCCCGAGGGTGAGCTGTTAATCTACCGATACCATCACAAGAGAGAACTAATTTAGCAATGTTAAGGCCATTAACAGAATTATTCATTTCTTCTCCCATATTTACCTAAAAATCTTCAATCTTTAAATTATTTTCTCCTATAAAGAACAATTAATCAATCGTTTCAATCTCAAGATGCTCAATCCTTTCAAAGTGTTTCTTATTTTTAGTTAATAATTTTTCATTACGTGCTAAAGTTGCACCTGCAATCATAATATCTTCTAAATCTATTATTTTGCCTTTCTTAATCAACTCCGCTTCAATTTCACCCGCTTTCTTTGCATCTTTTTCATTAAAAGGATAAACCAGAAGAGACTTTAAAAGCTCATTTACTTTTCTTTTTTCTTCTTCAGAACGAAGAGAACGTACTGCTCCTCTCCAAAGTTCCATTACTGTAACAGAACAAACCGCTTTTATTCTAAATTCGTTATCCAATTCTTCTGCTTTAGCTTTAGATCTTTGATTCTTCCCTCTCAACAAATCAATTATAAACGAAGTATCTAAAATCATTTTGCAATTCTCTTACTATGTGCTTTACGATGAACTTTTCTCATTTCATTTATCTCATTTTCTAATGTTGAAACACTTTCTTCACTTAACGCCCCGAAAAATGAAGACAATTTCTTTTTTCCAGAAAGCTTAACAATTACTTCACTAAAGCTTTCAGTAGCTTCTTTCTTTGTTTTAAGGATATTATATGCTTCCTCAGTAACAGATATCGTTTTAGTGGCCATGATTCTGTGTATGTATGTGTACTATATAAATTTATTGTTTTTTTTAAACATTTTAGGATTATTTTCTTCTACACATTTGTCATTCCTATCAAATTTACATCAAAAAGCTTAAATTTATGCTAACATTTTTAAACTTCAAGAAAATTCTTCTAACCATGAAATCAATTAATAAAGAAATCCATAATTTGATCAATAAACATATCTCTGTACAAAAGTCGTTGAAAAGAGCCATTGTAAATGTACGATCTCTGGCAAAATTCTTAATTGATGAATATAATCTGAGTTATTCTTTGGATTCTGTTATTAGTGCAATAAGAAGGTATGAAGTTGAAACAATTTCTTTAATCTCTTCCAAAGAAGCTGAAAAAGTATTTTCACAGATGTCAATTTCAACAAAGGATAATGTGGCAAAGATTATCTTAAAGGATAAAGCTTTCAAAGAGGTCTGTGAAGATTTCCTTGGTAGTAAATTACTAAAAGAAAATTCCCGGATAGTTAAAGGTAAAGAACGGATTACTTTAATTGTTAACAGCAAAGATTTGAAAGAAAAACTAGCTTTATTTAACAAAGCAGATGTTTTGGAAGTTCATGATAATTTGTCTGAGATAAGGTTACATTTCCCTGAAGATATAACTATGCAGAAAGGAGTTTTATCCAGATTAACTTCAGAATTAGCTACTCGGGATATTAATATTATGGAAATTGTAATCAGTATGCCAGATATACTTGTTTATGTTAAAGAAAAAGAACTGGTTGAAGCACATCATGCTTTAAGAGAAATAAAGAAATAACAATCTTAAATACATATTAAGTTACGTAGGTGAGCAGCGCCAATGGAGGCGCATTTTTTTCGTTAAAAAATTAAATTAGAAAAAAATCTAAAGCGCCGTGCCCTGCTCACCGTAGTACATACTTAATATGTATAACCTTAGAAATAAGATTATTTCTTGCCATGTACATCAGCCAGTAATGCCCCTAATGCATAGTCAACAACTTGATATTTAGGTAAACCCTCAGTTTTTTCTTGGACTTGAGCCACAGCTTGTTGAGCTAATTCTTCTAATTCCTTACTATTATGGCCCCCATGGAGATAATCAACTAATTCACCTTGTCCCATTCTACATAAATCATGATCATAACCTAACTGCCTTCTTCTTTCAGCCATAAATAGTTCTTTAACAGTCTCTTCAGGAGCAACTCCATTAACTTGTTCTGGTTCTAATCCTACCCGAAAACCTATAGAATCCTGCATAACACGTAATGGTCTAACTACTGTTCCACCTGTAAAAAGAACTACTTCTCTTTCCAGTCCAGTTCCAGATAAATACATATTAGTTGCCATTTTCCCCTTCGTGAATATTGATTATATGTTCGTTACTGATTAATTACTAATAAGCACATTTATCTTATATAAATGCTGTGACAAAAATGGCTTTTAATTGTCTTTTATGACACATAAATAGTATTTATGACTAAATCATAATAAAAGTAGTTTATTGATAAAAAAAGAAAAAAAGAAAAAAATATTTGACTTTAAGAAATATAATTAATTAAAATTAAAATCTTATGCTACTTGTACGTTTTGTGCTTGTACGCCTTTTTCTGTTT
>CAZIMI010000049.1:0-8130 GCA_964540325.1 uncultured Methanosarcinales archaeon
AGATTAAGCCTAACCAATAAACTTTATTTGAGCAGTGTCATTCAACTTCAAAGTGTTAACATTATTAATCAACCCAATAGTGCCGTTCTCCAAATACAAAGTACTGCTATTAACACCTAAAGTAATGTTTGTACTAATATTTGATTTACTCCACCTAATTTCCCCTACGCTATTATTGTAAATCAAACTGTTGTTAGTAGTACTAGAACTAAAGTCCAAAATAGCAAATTGTAAATTATTACTGAAATTATTGTTCAAAAAAGTATTATTATTAGTATTCTCAAGAAGATAAACACCAATACTTAATTCATAAAATGTATTATTTTCAATCCAAGAATGATTAAATCTTGTAGCAGAAGCCTGGAAGAAAGGATAAATACCATAAGTACCCCTGCTAAAATAATTATTAATTATACGTAAACCAAACTGGTCTGGTAAAATGCCGGTACCAATATAGCTAAGATTATTATTGGTAATATTAACAGAAGTACCGGAATCAACTTTTATTCCAACACCGCCGACAATTTGACAAGCAGTAGTAGCAGCAGCAGAGGTACAATTGATATTCTCAACAATATTTCCGTCAACTTTCAGACCGGCAAGAGTAAGCAGGCTGGAATCACCCAAATGAATAGCTAAAGGGTTAAAATTATCTTTACCATAAATCCGAGTAATATTGTTACTAAAGATAACTGAATCAGAAACTGAGTTCGCAGAAGGACTATCGCCCTTAAACTCAGCAAAAGTGATACCATAAGGATTAAAAATAGCACTGCCAGTAATATTAGCAATAACATTATTGGAAATGTTTGCTTGTGTACAATTAGTGAAATTAATTCCACCGCCAGAAGAAGTTGTAAAATTGACATGACCAACAGTATTATTCCAGATTGTAGAGTTATGGCTGTGTTGGAAAATAATACTCTTACCAAAGTTCTTTATCACACAATTCTTGACAGTAACATTGCTATAAACGCCAGTGTTTAAAATACCATAATCAGTAACACCGCCATCACCATCTAATTGATAGTTTGAACAATCTAAGATTATATTACTGGCACCAATCTCTAAACCATTACCAGTACAGCCATTCAAATCTGCCTCCAAATTAGTATTAACAGAAATAATATCACCACAACCCAAACTGGCCTGCAAAGTATAGTTGCTAAATGAACTGATATTGGCTAACAAAATACCGTTACTAGAATCATAAGAAATATTACAACTATTACCATCATCGCATCTAACTCCATCCTTCAACAATTGCGGAGTAGAAGAATAAGCCAAACCAATAAACTTTATTTGAGCAGTGTCATTCAACTTCAAAGCGTTGGCATTATTGATTAATCCGATGGTACCATTCTCAAGATAAAGATCTGAAGAATTAACCCCTAAGGTAATATTAGTAGTGATATTTGATTTACCCCATTTAATCTCAGCCACAGAATTATTGTAGATTAAAGTGTTATTAATGGAAGCAAAAGTATCATCACGGATTGAAAATTGCAGGATGTTACTAAAATTATTATTAAGGAAAGTATTGTTGTTTGTATTCTCTAACAGATTGATTCCCTGAGTCAAATCCTGGAAAGTATTGTTCTCAAGCCAGCTGTGGTTAAACCTAGTACCCGAACCCTGGAAAAAAGTACTAATACCATAAGTGCCAAAATTGAAGATATTATTAGTCAAACGTAAACCAAATTGATCAGGTAAGACTCCAGTATCAACATAACTAATATTATTATTGGTTAGATTGACACTAGTACCGGAGTTTACTTTAATTCCAATGCTACCAACAAGTTGACAGGCAGTACCGCCACCGGCAGAAGTACAATTGATATTCTCAATAACATTCCCGTCAACTTTTAGACCACCAATCGAAAGTAAATTGGAATCACCAAGGTTTATTGCAAGAGGATTTAAATTATCTTTACCATAGATGCGGGTAATATTATTGCTAAAAATAACTGAATCAGATATAATTAAAGAAGTTGCACCATCTCCTTTAAACTCAGAATAAGTGATACCGAAAGGATTAGAGACACTCTCCCCGGTGATATTAGTAATGATATTATTGGAAATGTTTGCCTGAGTACAATTAGAAAAATTAATTCCACCGCCAAAAGAGGTAGTAAGATTGACATGACCAATAGTATTATTCCAAATGGTAGAGTTATGGCTGTGTTGGAAAATAATACTCTTACCAAAATTCTTAACTTTACAATTTTTAACAGTAACATTACTATAAACACCAGTATTCAAAACCCCATTATCATTAGCACCGCCATCACCATCAATTTGATATCCAGCACAATTCAAAATAATATTATTAGCACCAATAGTAATTCCATTACCCGAACATCCTGACAAATCCCTAGTTAAAGTAGTCGTAGAACTGATTGTATCACCACAAGCCAAATCAGCAACTGTGACTGTAGCGCTTGTGGAGATTGTTCCATTAAGACCTTTAGCATCGATAGCTACAGCATCTACTTTCCAAGTTTCTCCATCAGTTGTTTCAGTATAGGAAGTTACATTAGCACCAAAACCATTATTCTCCGCAAAATAAATTGCTTCAATTTGTTCCCAAGAGAGAGTCGAATTATAAATCTTCAACTCATCCATCTGGCCACCCCAATGTTGAGTTTGGAAACCACCACCAACACTATCCTGTTCCTGAGCAATTATCAGACCATTAGGATCAACTTTAATCGTTTTGTTAGCCCAGGCAGAAACAATCTTTGAGTTATCAATTGCTCCATTAAGAAAAGTAGTAACATTACCAAAATTATAATCTCTAACTAAAGCAAAGTGATCCCAGTTGCCCGAATCAAGACCAGTACCATAATTAGATACACTACAATTAATATAAACATCAAGAATTGTATCTTTAAATAATAAGAATTCATTGTCACATTCGCTGTTTGCTGCAGAAAATATTCCAATAGACCCCTCACCAGTACTCTTAATCCAAAACATGATCGTAAAATTATCCAATCCGTCCATTGCTTTATTTGAAATATTAATGTAAGAACCCAAATTATCACCAAAGTCAACCGCCACACCATTCTTTCCAGGAATCGTTGCCACTGAATGATTTGCACTAGCATGATGTTTGCTGCCACTAAAGTCATAACTAATATTAATTTCTGAAAAATTATTGAAAGGCATGTTTAATGTTGCAACTGGAATATTATTCTTATACCAACCATAAGTTATGTTAACACTATCTCCGTCCACATCCGTATAAGCAACTACAGTGCTTAAATTATCAGATGAATTTGGTCCTGTTGGAGTAATACTGATACTATCAACTGAAGGGGCATTATTCGCTGCCGCTAAACTAAGATCTGAAGTCACGATTATCTCGCTAGAATTATCTTCCCCTAAAACTATCTTTTTTTCATCAGTTATAGATTCATCCAAATCTAAATTATCATCAGGAGCAATTCCTAAACCAATAACAGCACTAGTAATTAAGTTATTATCATCAAAGTAAATTGCCTCAAAAGACATTGCACCAATTAAGATAATTAAAGAGATTAAAACAAAACCAAAGAGAAGATTATTCTTTCTATGATGATTCTCTAAAGTCCTCTTCCAGCCCTCTTTTTTATTATTTCTTATCATGGTACCTTCTATTAGTTGTTTTGATCGTACTGTAGCTCTTATTCAGAATTTGACTTATTTCCGTCAAAGAGAACTTCTTTTCATCTTTGAGATATGATACTAAAGATTCAAGAACCGCATATTTACGATTGGAGAAAACTGATAAAGGAATTAATATAGAATTATCAGAAACATCGATTTCTTTTTCCAGTTCTTTCTTTGATGATTTACTTATTTTCAGTTTATTTTTTGCTGATTCAAAAGTTGTATAAATTGTGCTTAATTCTCTATTTAATAAAGTTGCAATCTCTTTAACCTTTAATTTTTTGATCTCTTTAAGATAAACAACAATTGCTCCTAAAGCAGACAATTTTGTTCTAAAAATAGAAATTGGAAGAGTAACTTTCTCTTCTTTTACAGTCCCAACCAGTTTTTCTGCAACTGCTTTTTTATTTTCATTAGAGAGAAGATTAGCTAGCTGAGAGATTACTTTTACTATTTCCTCTTCTTTCTGCACTTTCAAACTAGACAAAGAATTCTTATAATCTTTATAAATCTTACTATTATGTAACCATTTTTTAGGATATCCCAAATATACTTTACTACTATGTGGCTATGCTTTACTATTATGTAAACCAAACAAGATTAAAAAAGACTCAACCATAAAAATTTAAAGAAAAACGGCTTTATCCGGAATAGAATAAATTTGTATACTGGGGCACGGCGCGTAGATTTTTTAGTGACATGCAAACGAGCAAAGCAAGTTTGCTCGCAGGTCACAAAAAAATGCGCCTCGACTACGTCAGGGCGCCAGTATACAAAATAGTGTTATTCCGGATGAAGCCAAGAAAAACTAATCTTTTAACAATAAACTTATTTTTTCTTTAATCTCACCCAAAGAATAATGTTTGTGTTTAAAACCAGAAAGAACATCTTTTTCAGAATCTAATAAATCGATTTTACTCAGATATACCAAAACCTTCTTTTTCTGCCCTAAATTTTGTAATAATTGTTCTTGATTCTCAACAGAAAATCCGCCTTGCTCACTTAAGTCAAAAACATAAATTATAAGGTCAGCCAAATCATTTAATACTAAATCTGCTTGCAACTCAATATTGTTCATTTTTTCTTTTCTGGCTAATGTTCCGGGAACATCTAAGAATTGTACTTTTTGATCTTTAATTTCAAAATATCCCGCATTAATCCCCACAGTTGTAAAAGCATAAGCAGCAACCTTAGCTTTTGTTCCTGTTAATTTGTTTAGCAAAGTAGTTTTCCCCACATTAGGAAAACCATAAATGCAAACAGTAAACATCTCTTTAATATCTGGATAAGCCTTCATAATTCTTCTGCACTCCTCTAAATAAGCAAGATTAGTTGATACTTGTTTCAGTATAGAAGATAATCTTCCATAAAATTGTTTAGAGAGATCTTTTATTTTTTCGCGCTCTTTGCACTTAATTATTTTAGAAACATAACTTTTATGCAAAAGCCTAATTTTCCCAATTGCCCAGTTAACTGCCCCTAAAGATTTCTTGTATTGAAAATAATCTAAAGTTAAGTCCATTAACTTGGTGTAAAAAGTAGACAAATCATTGGTTGCCGGAAAAGATTTTAGGATTTTGTCTAATCTAGGAATAATTGTATCTTTAACAACATCCAATTTTAAAGATTCTTTTTGTCTAATAATTTGTAACCAATTCCCTTTTAACTTTTTAGATTTGCCTTTAACTCTAGCTTTACTGAAAGCTAAATCCAATAACTGTTTATCAGTTTCAATTGGTGCAATGTTTTGAAAGTTCATGATTTTATTGAAAAAGTATTCTGTTATTTTAAATGTTTTTGTTTGGTTATGGGTATTGAATTTTTTACTCATTACCCATAACTCATTACTCATAACTAACAAACCAACAAAACATATTTAAACACTAAAAATTTACTAATATTATGAAAAAGGTGCGTGATAAGAACATTTACGTAGTTGGTCACATCCATCCAGATACAGATTCTGTCTGTTCAGCAATAGTTTATGCCCATTTTTTAAGAGAAAAACACAAACATAATGTGGTCCCTGCCAGAGCCGGAGAATTAAATTCAGAAACTAAATATATTTTGAAGAAATGGAAAGTAAAATCCCCTGTTCTGCTAAAAAACGCTTCTGGTAAAAACATTATCATTTTAGATCATAATGAGATTGATCAGTCTGTAAAGAATATCCGAGAAGCAAATATCTTAGAAATTATTGACCATCATCGCATTGGAGATGTAGAAACAATTCACCCCATTCCTTTTGAAAACGAACCCAGAGGAGCCACAGCCGCAATTATTGCGGATCGATACAGCTGGTTCAGAATCTCCATTTCCAGAAAAATGGCGGCAATGATGTTATCAGCAATAATCTCAGACACATTATTATTAAAAAGTCCAACCACAATTTCTAAAGATAGATCTTTGGCCAGAAGGTTAGCTAAAATAGCTAAAGTGAATTTGAAGAAATATGGTAAAGAAGTTTTAGAGTCTGGCTGCGATACCATGAAACATAGCGCCAATAAAATAATCCTTACTGATTTCAAAACTTATCGTCATGGAACCAGAAAAGTAGGCATTGGGCAGGCTCCTGTAATTAATTTTAAAAAAATCATGGAACGTAAAGAAGAAATCCTCAAAGAGTTAGTCAGATTACAAAAAAGAAACTTTGTTGCTCTGTTTCTAATGGTTACAGACGTTTTAGCAGGGCACACTTATTTATTCTTTGCTGGAAATGTTGAGAAAGTAAAAAAGATTTTCGGTAAAAAAGTTGAAGAAATTTCTGGGTTAGACGGCGGAATAATCTATCTGCGGAAAGTTGTTTCAAGAAAGAAGCAGGTACAGCCTAAAGTGCTGAGGATGTTGTGAAGATTAGTTAATTAATGTGTCACTCCAGAGTGATTAAAATACCGAAACATTTATAAAGGAGTCCAGCCCATTAATCTTATCTAAGAAAATGACTCTTTCATCAGATTTGTTCAGAAGAACTAAAAAGATTCTAACTGGAGTATTGGCAACAGTAGCTTTAGCCAGTGCTATCCCTTCTAGTGGGTGTGCAACTGCTGCTTCTACCGAGCAAATAAAGCCAGTTAAAATAGAAAGAAAAATTGAAAATGACGTTAATTATAAGAAATCTTTAGAGAGAATTGTTAATCATAATGGAGAGCAAGCATTTAACGATATGGAAGTTCATTTTCTTTGGAGTAATGAAGTGCCAGTGAAATATGCTCAAGAATTAGCTAGGTTGTCAAATGATGAAAACGAACCTTTCTATGACTGTAATGATATTGTTCGTTTAGAGAAAACTGATGTTTCGTTAGATTATATAAAATCTCTGACAGAAATTAAAGATGATCAAGGCAAATCTTTTTTTACATCTAATGATATCGCCCATCTTTGGAGTATGGCTCCGATTTTGAGAAATCTAGATTATGTAAGGCCGGTACCAGTGGATTACTTAAAGCAGATAATTAAGATTAAAGATACTAAAGGAAAGAGGGTCTTTTTTAATAAATGTAAACATAAGTTGCCGTTGATTTCTAATTCAGGAGGTTCTCTTATTCAGAAATATTACTGGCTTGGGGGAGATTTAGAGTACACAAAAAAGATGGCTGAACTCAGTAATCCAGAAGGAGAACCGCTTTTTGATGGCTGTAGTATCTATGAATCTTTAGGGGAGTTGCCCGTAAATTATACTATCTCACTTTCAAATATTCTTAATTCGAAAGGAAAGCCTTTATTTCCAGATGGGCACAGTATTGTTGCTTTCGTCAAATTTGGGGGAACCCTAGAAAAAGCAAAAGCTTTTGCTGAGATGGAAGAATCACTATCACCGAAAAGTATCGTTACTTATGCTTTTTTAGGACTCACTCCGGAAGACGGTCTTTTTCAAGATACAGAGAAACCTAACGCTTTAATGATTTATCCATCAAATGATTGGAACAGTAGTTTTCGTGGTTCGGGGACCAAACATTTCTTCAAAAAAATCCAAGCAGTTTATGATGTCCAGGTCAGAACGGTGGCCCAGGAAAACGAAGTTTATGATTTATTAGAGAATCTACCTAACATAGAATTGTTGGTTTTGGGAGGCCATGGGACACAAACCACTTTGTCTTTGGGTGAAGAGGATTTAGCAAAAGGCAAAAAAACTAAAGATGAAACTTATACGATTGACACTTCCGATAAAGAAATGGGAAAATATCTTTCTTTATTGAATCCGGAAGCAGTAATCTTTTTGAATTCGTGTAGCAATGCAGAAGGGGGAAAAGGGGCTAAGAACCTAGCTAATTTTGTTGCTGAGATGGCTTTAGGGAGAAAAGTAATTGCCTCCGAAAAAGATTTTCAAATTAGCGGAGTTAAGGTTGAGGGGATGTACCCTTTGAATTTAAGTATCTTTTATGGTGATTTAGAAGTTACTTTTGATTCAAAGAAAGAAGGAGAGTTTTAGTTTTACTATATCTTCAAACTAGTAACTTTACTTATCCCATGCTCTTT
>CAZIMI010000050.1:0-7858 GCA_964540325.1 uncultured Methanosarcinales archaeon
TTAAGCTTAAATCGTGAAGTTTTTTAGTTAGTTCTTCTTTTTGTTTAGAATCTAACCTAACAAATGTTTCCAAATATTCTTTAGCTTTGTTTGAAAGATAGTTCAGTTCTTTATCTCTTTTTTCGATGTCTTCAAGTTTTTTCTTAACGTCTACTAAAGATAAAGGTTGTTCTTCAATAAATTTTGGGTTTGCCATTTTTTATTAGTTTTGGGTTTTGAGTAATGGGTTTTGGGTATCTACTCATAACTCATTACCCACAACTCACGACTAGTTTTTATTTATTTAAATGAATAGGATGAATATATAAAAGTTTTTCTTTATTTCCGTCTTTGATTTTAACACCGTAACAATTACCTTTCTTTCCTGCAACAGTGCCGGTTAAACCATGGAATCTAGGAAAAAATCTGCCTTTTTGCACCCCTGGATGAATTTTTAAGTTAACTTTATCTCCATCTTTGAATTCTTGAAAATACTTGCTTATAGATAATTTTCCTTTTTTTCTAATAGATTGAGTGTACTTATGTCTGGTCTTTCTTTGTTTTGTGCCTATTCTAGTTACCATGTTGAGGTTATTTTAGTTAGGGATTTATAAATGTTTCTAGAATTGTTTTACAATTCTAAAACCCCAGAAAAATCTCTGTTTTCTAAAAATAATTTGTTTTTATGATCTAAAATTCAATTCCGGTTGGATTTCAGATTTCTGTATGGTTTTGGGAAATTTCACTCTTTTCCCAAAGCCCACATTATTTCAAAATATTTCTTAAAAGAATCTGCCACTTTTTTACTTTTTATTCTAAAAGCTATCGGATTCTTAATCCAAAGAGCAATAAAAGTGACATCTTTGTAAATGTTAATTGTAGCCGGAGTTTCTTGTGGTAAGAACTTGTTTTCAGTTATTGGGGATTGTTGTTCGTACTGGAATGTTTTTCTAGCACTTTCATTGTAAAGTACTTTCCATTTCATTTTCTTTTTTTCACACTTTTTAATAATTTTTGTGATTAAAGTGTCTGTTCTCTCTTTATCTTCTCCAGCATAAGCTCCTAAAACATACCAAATTTCATTTTTCCCCATAACTTTGATCCCTTCATTAAATACTGCTTCCATTCCTTTCCAGCCTTGAAATATCTCGGCTTGGGTATCGTCTTTTTCCATTTGTTGAAGTAACTTTAACTGGGGTAAAATTTTCTTAATTTCTTCTTCTTCTTCAGAAATCTCTTTTTTCTTATCTTCTAAAAAGTCTAATAATCTGTCTGGATTAACTGCTTTAAAGTTTTTAGTGTTAGCAATAATAACATGGGTTACTAGGCCTTTATTTGCTAGGCGTTCTAATCCATCGTAAACTTTCGAATTATGGATGCCAGTTTTTTTAATAATTGCTCCAGAAGTTGTTTGGCCTATTTCCAGTAAAATCAGGTATATTTTAATCTCATTCTTAGTTAAGCCTATTTTTTCTAGTATTTCTTTCATTATAGTTAGTTAGCTCTATTTTTATATAAATCTTTCTGTTGTTCTCCCTGTAGGGAGTAATAACACTTAAATAGTCTATCTGTTACTACTATGTTATGATGAACGCTTACAAAGTATGTGTTAAAAGGAGGCAATTAAAATGAAAATGTATAGTAAAAAAGAATTAATAGAAGAGAAATATGAATTAAAAACTTTAGAAGAGATTTTGTTAGAGAAAAAACCAAAAAAAATCTTGGTAATAAAAAGTAAAGACTCAAGTATGATAGATCAAGATCATTCAGTAGCATATGAAACTTTAATCAAAGTTTGTGAAGAAGAAGGTATAGAAGTGGGATATTTGACTGCACCTGCTTTTAGAGAGTATGTTGGCACAACTACCGTTAAAGATGAATATATTGAAAGACTTGAAAGTATTTTTTGTGTTGAGTTAAAATCCGAGATTTATCATACTATCTCAGAAAAGCTAGAAGCTGAAGTTAAAGATGCAGAATTAATTGTCTATATCGGAGGCTGTCCTTGCTGTATAGATGGTAAAGAGATTGAAGAACTTTACATAAAAGCTCTGGAAACCTTTGGTTCAGAAAAAGTTTATCTTGGAACAACTAAAGATAGGATCATGAGTCATGCAGGCAGTACTGGACATTATCCTTATCAAGTTTGGTATGAAACTTCTGAACTTTCAGATTTTGTCACAGAAGACTTTAAAGCAGAGATACAGAAAAAAATTGATGAAACACCAGAAAAGATTAAGTTTTTGGTAATTGAAGAAGAAAAGAAGGTGAAATAAAATGAATTTAGAAAAGAGATTAGCAGAGTTAACACATGGGGGGGCGCCTAATGTATATTGGTCTATATCAACTCCAGAAACGAAAAAAGTTAACGAAGCTCTCAAAAGTGTTGGTGCAAAAGAAAAGTTAGAATTAACTACAGAACTTTTTTCGTTGTATCAAAGCGATGATGAAAAAGCAATTAAGAAAGTTTTTGGTCATCTTCCGGGTGTAAGACCAAGGTACTTAGGAACACTTACCGGTGATGGAAAACAATTCAGGATTTGGGATGGTGTTCCAGGACATATGAGTTACAATCATGTTAATAGTGGCGGATGGGGTTTTTTACTTGAAGTAGTAGGCGCTCCTCAAGAAGTCATCAAATACATTACAGCCTTACTACCTGAGTACGTAGAAGGAAAGTTTGCAAATGGTTGTAAAATGTTTTGCCGTGGCAGATAATCTTTTTTTATTTTTTTTCTTTGAAAGAACTTTTCCACATCATCTTAAAGAAATGATTGTAAGATTCAGCTGCAACTTTGTTGTGGATTAGAACTCCTAAAGGTTTCTCTGTCCAAATAATAATTCCTATTTTATCATTCCTGATGATCGTTTCTGTTAGGGGCTCAAAACCTTGATTGGTATACCTAATTGTAGATTTAGGATATTTAACTTCTGCTTTCCAATAAGCAAGAGATTCGTTGAAGATTAGTTTTGCTTTGATATTCTTACTTGCTCTTTTTTTGTGATAACTTACCCACCAGGCTTCGCCTAACATCAAAGATTCTTTTGTTGAACCGAAAGTATGGTGTTCTTTGCCGCCGGCATCCAACAATTCTAAAAGTAACTCTTTAATTCCTCTAATCCCTCGGAAAGTTATGATTTCTGGTTTTTGTTTTGCAGTTTGTTGTTTTAATAATAATTCTGGTAGAATCTCCTGAAACCGTTCTTTTTTATCGTTAATAAATTCAATGATGTGGTTGGGATTAGCAGCTTGATAATGGTTAACTTTCCCTTCTTTGACAAAAGTAACAAATCCTTTATCAACTAATTTTTTTAAAGTCATATGGACAACAGAATTTTGCAAACCTGATTTGTCTAGGATTGGTCCTGCGGTTGATGTGCCTAACTCTAATAATGCAAGATATATTTTTATTTCTGCGTTGGTTAGCCCAATATCTTCTAAGATTTTTATGTTCATTTTTGTTTAGAATACTGCTTTTTATTTAAATTTTGTGGTTGTCCTCCGTTTTTGGAGAATAAATGTTTATATACTTGTTGTGTCACTACTAATACATAATAAACATTTACGAAGTAAGTGTTAAAAGGAGGTAAATAAAATGACAGAAATAACAGACAAATTGGAAGAGAAAATAGATGTAAACGACTTAAAAGAAGTATTTAAACAACAGATTTGTGATTATTTATTAAGATGGGATAGTTTTGCAAAGCCTAGATTTGAAAAAGGCGTGGGAAGATATTTGCTGACTTCACGAAAAGAGTATGAATATATTACTGATGCGGTTTCAGAAAAATTTGGTGAAGAAAGCGCAAAGTATGTGCCACTTACATTTTTACACTCTTTTATCGCTGGAAGGCCTGCAAGTTTTTCTGAAATGGCTGATTGGAGTATTGCTGTTAGAGAGTTGCTTGATGGGGGGGTATTAGAACATAAAGAGTATGTTAGTTTAAGCGGAAGCAGATTAGAGGATGTTGTAGAGGAACGGTATTTAAGGGCACACCCAGAATGTTTACGATATTGCTCTGACTCATTAAAAAATAAAATAGAATTTAAGGAGAAAGTACGTAAACAATACATAGGTATACCTTTAGTCAGTTTTTGTGAGGTAGATGGAAAAGAAAAAGCTTTGTCTTTCTTGGCCCGCTATAAAAAAGCTTTTTGGAGTGATTAAATCAACTGGGAGTGAGTAAGTAAATGATTTTCTCTTTTTTTTAGTAATTCTTATATTAGATGCTTAAAATTAGCATAAAGTATGGACTTTCATCAAGAAATCATCTCAGAACTGAAGCAAAAGGAGTATTCTGCTAGGCAGTTGGCTAAGCTGAAAAGAGATTTATCTCAGAAGTATAAGTTGAAGAATATCCCTACGAATATTGAAATTCTATTGCATTGTAGTGTTGAGGATTTGGAGTTTTTGAAAAAGAGGTTGTTAACGAAACCTACTCGGACAATCTCTGGTGTAGCGCCTGTTGCAATCATGACTAAGCCGTTTCCATGTCCGCATGCTAACAAAGGGGGGCCATGCATAATGTGTCCTGGCGGTCCTAAAAGTGAGTTTGGTGACGTTCCACAAAGTTATACTGGAAAAGAACCGGCAACGATGCGAGGCATCAGAAACAAGTATAGTGCTTATCTGCAAGTCTTTAATAGATTACAACAATATATTTTATTGGGACATAACTGCGAGAAAGTTGAACTGATCTTGATGGGCGGTACATTTCCCAGTTTTCCAGAAGATTATCAGGAAGAATTTGTTACAGAAGCTTTTCAGGCAATGAATGATTTTTCTGAACTATTTTTTAAAGGAGGGGATTTTGATTTTTTAGATGCTCAGAAATCAAAGATTTCTGGCACGCCGAAATTAAATAAATTTAATTTCTTGCGTTTTAAAGAATTTTTTATGTTGCCTGTTGAGGATTTTGGAAATAAAGAAAGAATAAATGAAATCCATGAAAGAATATTACAAATAAAAAATGAAAATAAAACAACATTAATTAACGAACAAAAAAGAAATGAAACTGCTATCATAAAATGTACTGCTTTATGTATAGAAACCCGTCCTGATTATGGAATGTTGAAAGAAGGCAATGAAATGTTAAGGTTAGGTTGTACTCGTGTGGAGTTGGGAATACAATCTGTTTATGACGATGTTTTAGAGAAAATTCAAAGAGGACATACTGCTCAAGATACAAAAGATTCTATTCAGATTTTGAAAGATCTTGGTTTTAAAGTTGCTGGCCATTATATGCCCGGATTGCCAGGAGTAAAGGATGATTTAGAGGGAATGAAACAATTATTTTCTGATGATAGTTATAAGCCAGATATGTTGAAGTTGTATCCGTGCATGGTTACAAAAGGAACTAAGTTATATGATGAGTTTGTTGCTGGAAAATTTAAACCATTAAATGCAAAAGAAGCTGCTAAACTAATTGCTGAATTTAAAGAATCAATTCCAAAATATTGTCGGGTGATGCGAGTACAAAGAGATATTCCTACATATCAAATCGCTGCTGGTGTAGAGATGACTAATCTCAGACAGTATATTCATCAGAATTATGATGTTAAGTGTAGATGTATCCGTTGCAGAGAACCGAAAGGTCAAGAGATTGATTGGGATTCTGTAGAGATTAAAGTTAACGAATATTCGGCTTCAAAAGGAAAAGAATTCTTCATTTCAGTAGAAGACACAAAGAATGATTTATTGGTTGGATTCCTAAGATTAAGATTTCCTTCCGAATCCTTAAGAGAAGAAATAACAGACAGATCTGCTTTAGTGCGAGAATTACATGTTTATGGAACAGCTACTTCATTAAGTGAAGAAGGAAACGTGCAGCACAAAGGTTGGGGTAAAAAGTTATTATTAGAAGCAGAAAAGATTGCTCAAGAGCATAATAAAAATAAAATCGTAATTATTTCCGGTGTAGGTGTTAGGGAATATTATAAGAAATTAGGTTATGAATTAGAAGGGGTTTACATGGTTAAACTATTGTAATAAATTACCTAAAAAATTAAATAAAGTTACTTTCTAAGAACTATATGGATGATAATGTCACTCAAATTAAAGATCCTGAGGAAGAGATTCGCTTAGCTTTTAAGAGAATTTTTACTGGTGAGATTAAAGATTTTTCAGAAAGACATCCTGATAATTTAGCTTATGTTGATTATTGGCTGAAGCTAATTAATCCTCCCGATGAACTTCTTTCTAAAAAAGCAGGAATTGAAATTGGTACGAATTTTGAGGAGAGTAAAGAAAAGTTTCTAAATAAAGGTTTTAGTTGTTACTGGGCAAAAAATGAAGAACGCTATCACGGCTTTTTTAATGGATTTAGTGCTTTATTCAATCTTGAAGCGATTGCAAAAGATGATTTCTTTAGGATTAGGTCTAGTTTTAAAGACATTTATGAAAAAGCTCTTGAATCTACAAAAAAGAAGGATAGAATTTATCCCTCGTTAGTTGAAGAGTATCGTCAAGATCCATTGATTATTGAAGACGATGATAAGTTGTTTGAAAGATTACAACATTTTTATCCAAAAGCCGAAGATTTATCTGGTTCAATGGTTGGATTTATTCATGATGATTTTAGTTTCTGCGCGCATATAGCCTCAGCATATATGGCGCACACTGTTTTTAGCATATTTTTTGAGTTTGGGTAACAAATGTTCACAAAAAATCGGGAAGAAAGTTGGAGCAAAAAAAAATTATGGTTAGAAAATCTTCTTGTTCCTGGGATTGACGAATTGTATGCAAAATATGGTTAAACAGATTTAATCACTCAATATATTCAACAATACCATCAAAAACTTTCTTATGAAATCCTTTAGTTACTCTACAAAGTGATTTAGCAACTATTTTTTTATTTACTGTAAATAGGCGATGGGGTTTAACCCAACTTTGGAATGGCAGTTTCCCTTTTTGAAAAGAGTTGATTAATATCCCTTCTTTTGGTTTGTTGCTAGTAATCAAACAGCAAAGACGGTCATCAGAATTATTAAGTTTTTTATTAGAAACAATTAATGCTGGTCTTTTTTTAACGCCTGTTAAATCTGAATAGGGAAAAGGAATTAAAACGATTTCTCCTTGTTCATACATTATTCCACCGTTCATCTAATTCATTATCCCAATCTTTTTTTAAGACATTCTCTGAGGCAACCATTGTTAAAATTGATTCTTTGTCGTACTTTTTTAATTTGTCAAGATTATTTAGTCTTTTTAGAATAGATTTCCTAATATACTCACTCCATTTTATTTCTGAGTATTGTTTCATTCTGCCATATACATTTTCTTCAATAGATAAAGTTATATTAGTCATAATTAATAATAAGTGGGCTCACTTATTTAAATTTTTTGGATATTTTTAACTAACAACCAATACATTTAAAAGCTCAAACGACAAATTACTCTTAAAATGGGGATCTTATTCAAAACATATCAAAGGAAACATCAGTTACATGTCTGTAATGAAACTTGGACTCTGCCAGATAAAGAACATTTAGAAGAAGTTTTAAAGTTATTTCGGAAAGAAGATTTGTCTAAAGCAAAGATTACTCCTTCTGGAGAAAAAATTGATGTGGAAATAAATGCGATGATTGTTAATTGTTACGATATGGAAGATTTGAAGAGAAAGTTTGGAATTCTGGCTGAGATGAAAGAGAAGTATCAGAAGATTTTAGCTACTCCAAAGAAAGTGGATCGTAAAGCAATGAAGAAACCTGTTCGAAGAAGGTAATTACAATTTCTCATAGAACAACTATTCAATATAGGTAATAATCCCAGAAAAAACTTTCTTATGAAACTCTTTAGTTACTCTACACAAAGATTTAGAAATTATTTTTTTGTTGACAGTAAATAAACGGTGAGGTTTAACCCAGCTCTTGAAAGGC
>CAZIMI010000051.1:0-7756 GCA_964540325.1 uncultured Methanosarcinales archaeon
GACAGTAACAAGAGAACGCTAACCTCCCAGCCTAGCTCTCCCCACAGTTAATTTACTGAGAAATTGTTTGGGTTTTATTTAAAGGTTTGGATTAATTTTTCGCTAATCTCTTTTGTAGAAATTCCAAATCCAATTTCAAATAAAAGTTTTTCATAGGTCCAAAGTTTAATCCTTTTTAATAAACAGAGAGCAATAAAATCTTCATCTTTTTCATGCTTTCCTAATAATTGTTTTGCTTTTGGAATAAATTCTTTATACTCACTAATATTAACAAAAATAATTCTTTGGAATATTTTATTAGAAAAATTATCAAAATCACTTTCAGCAAGTATTGATTTCTTTAGAATTTCTTCTTTATTGTTAACAAATTCTTCTTTTAGTCTTTCTGGAGCAAAAATTATTAAATTATTGTTAAAAAATAAATCGACTATTTTATCTGGAGAAATTAATGTTCTGAATAAAACATTTGCATCAAGAACTACTTCCATTTACACTAAGCCCTCTTTTTTTAATCTTTCATGCATAGATTTTTTGACTTTTTCTGCTAATTCATTAGCGTCTTTTTCTGTAAACTTTGATTTAGAAATAATCTTTTTTAGTTTTTCAAGATCCTCCTGTAGTTTTTCTTGTTTTAATAATTCTTCTCTGGCCAATTCTGACCAATTAATCCAGGGAAATTTTTCTATACGTATCTTCGCATCATCACTAACTGCAAAAGTTAAGCTTGTCATTTACAATTCACCTCGTTTTTGAAGTTTTTCTAATTTCTCTACTTTTGAAAGTATTGCGGACCTAGTTATTTCTGCCCAATTTATTTCTGGGTGTTTTGTTCTTAATCTTTTTAATAGTTCATCTGGTATAGATACAGTCATTTTCGGCATTTTCATCACCACGGGTTTACTTTTACTAACGTAAATACGTTGAGGTATTTAAACTTTTGCTTTATCTATCCCAAAATGTTTTTAATCTGCTATTTCTTGCAAAATATTTTAATTTCTCTATGGCTTGTATTTGTACCAGGCGAATCATTTCTCGTGTTACTCCAAAATCTTCTGCCACTTCTTGTAAAGTGTGATCCCTTTCCTCACCAATCCCAAACCTCATTCTAAGAACTTTTTCTTCTCTTGGTGTAAGCCTAGAAAGAACTCTTCTTGTTTCTGAAGCTAAGCCATCATCTACACTATATTTCTCTGCATTAGGACTATTTTCATCTTCAATCATGTCTTTTAAAACCGTTCCTCCTTCACCAACCTCCATATCTAAAGGAGTTAAATCACCGGCTATTTTATCGGCAGTTTTCATTGTATTCATGAATTTATCTGCCGTTACATTTTTACCGGGATTAGGCAATAATTTTCTTACCACATAATCTGCAATCTCTTCTTCAGTTGGCTCCCTTTCAAATTTTTGAAATAAAATTTTCTTGGCTTTATGGAGTTTATTACGATTTTCATAAATATGTACGGGAATTCTAATTGTTCTTGCATAGTCTGCAACACCTCTTGTTAATGTCTGTCGAATCCACCAGGTAGCGTAAGTTGAGAATTTGTAGCCTTTACGATAATCAAATCTGTCCGCAGCTTTTATTAAACCAAAGTTGCCTTCTTGAACTAAATCAAAGAAACCTAATCCTCTACCTTGATATTTTTTAGCAATATTAACAACTAACCTTAAATTTCTTTTAATTAACTCATCCTTATACTTGGGAGCATTATTTACATTTATTTCAATTTGATTTATCATTTCTTCTGTTCTTGTTTTCCTTTCCCGGTAAAACTCTGCTTCAACATCATTCTTAGCCTTAGAAATTAATTTGTTGTAATGAGCAATAATGTTTCTTACCTCTTCAGGATTAGCAATACGTTTTGCTGTATTGATAATTATCATTCTATAGAACTCGGGAGTGCCTTCGGCTTTAGAATTATCCTGTTCTTGTTCTTCTTCTGTTTCATCTTCTTCCTTATTTTCACTTCTCTTTCTTCTTTTAGACCTATATTTTGACCAATTTAACTGTTCAAAAAGCCATTCTTTAGATTTCTTTAATTCTCTTTGTCTTCCTTTCTGACCGTATCTAACAATTGCATCCTCTAAATCAGAAATTATTCGGTAAGGGTCATCTATCTCTAAACTGGAAACCCCTTCATTTAAGATTTGTTCCTGTTTCTCTTGATCATAATTATTAACTAATTCATCCAATAAGATTGAAACCCCATGCATTTCTTTTTTCCCAGTTTCTTCCCTTTCATAATCACAAATAATATACATTAAATTGCGGTAAGAACTTTCAATTCTCTGACAGAGATCTTGTTCTCCTGCTTTGTCTAGTAAAGGTGCTTTTCCAATTTCATGTAAATATTGTTGAATATTAGTTCGCGGTTTTTCTGCTTTGCTAGTTTTGGCCATTAAATTATAGAGTTTAAGAAGGAATATAAAAAACTTACTTAAGAATTATAACATTCCCTCTTCCTTTCTTAATCCGTTCAATCTTACCTTTGTGCTCCAACTCAGTTAGAATCAAACTTACTTTAGATTCAGAGATGTCTAACATCTCTTTCCTTAAAGTTTTCTGATGAATTCTGCCGTCATGTTTCTTGATAATTTCAATTACTCGATCCAAATAACCAGGTTCAGCATCAATCTCTTTTTGATGCTGTTTGGTAGTTTTTCTGCGTTCTAATTTATGATGTTTTCTGAACTTTCTTAATGAACCAAACTTTTTCCGCATCAAGAAAAACCTGTAAAACAATACTAAAATAATCAATCCTCCTAAAACATATCTCCATTTAGCATATTCATTATCAACATCATCTTCTGTAAAGAATTCTTCTTCAGTATCTTTCCACAAATCATCTTCATCAGTAAAATCATCTAATAAGAATACATCAAAGACGTTTGTTCCGGTTACTTTAACTTCTTCTGATGTAGAAACCAGTCCTTTTGTAGCAGTTAAAGTGTAATCTCCAACATCTAACTCAAATGTATAACTTCCATCTTTAGATAAATATTTTTGATTATCTATTTCCACTAAAACATCTGTTTCTAAGTCTAAATTAGAATTATAGATACTTCCTTTAAGAGTTGCTGCTGTGGCTAGAGAAGAAAGTAAGATGATTATTACTAAAAATGATAGTTTATGTTTCATTGTTAAGTTCTGCAATTATTACTACATAATTCTTCCCGTATTTCTTAGCACATTTCGGACAGGTAGTATACCACATGTATTGTTTTTTAACATTTAAACCTTTGCTTTTTGCATAAGCCTCAAACTCTTTACACCATTTACCTGTATCTCTAAATGGCCCTTCGTAAACTTTACTGAAAAACTTTCCGCTAAGCGTAACATTTTCTGCATCCGGAATATCTTTATCCACAGCAACATATAAATCCATGTTCCATTTGGAAGTGTGATCTGACAAACCCATCCAGTCAGAACATTCAGCACCACCAGCTTCAATCTTTTTCATTAATTTTTTAATAACACTGCCAAAGTTCATTGGCATATAGAATAATGTAAACACTTTATCTTTGATAAACTTTTTATTTTCCCAATCCAAATCTTTTTCATCCCAAAGTTCTGGCTTAAATTCCGGACAGCATTCTTTTTCTTCCATTGTTTGCACCTCAATATAAGTTTAATATCAATGAAATAGAAGTAGAATATAAAAAGTTAATCTTTTTTCTCAGCAATTTGCTTCTATCTATTAGCATTTTTATTTAACTTTTTTAGAAAAACTTCTTCTAAATCAATTTTGTGTATCCAACAAAGTTTGTTTAATTGCCAAAGAATGTCTGCAACTTCATCTTCAAATTCTTCTTTTGATTGTTTTTCTCTAATGGCCTCACAGACTTCACCTATCTCTTCAACCAAATGTAAAACTATTTCAATATCATCTTTAGGCAAACAACCTTTTTTTGTCATTTGTTCAATTTGTTTATTTTTTAGTTCTTCAAGATTCATTTTTTTATCACTAAATAGAAGAAAGTTTATTTGTTATAAAAAGTTAATCTTTTTTCTCAGCTAAATTCTTCATAAAATCGTAAAGCGGACCATGAATATCTCCCTTTACTATGAACTTAGCACCAGTCTCTTTTTGCAGGTAAATTTCCTGAGCAGATCGTCCAGATTGTTTCCATTGTTCTGGACTGGTTGTGCACATATAACGGAAATTCCCAGTTGCTTGAAATCCCTTTAAATATTCAAAGATTTCTAAAGAATAATCTGTATTCTCGGAGAACAACCTGCTATCTACTAAAAACCCTTTGGGTAGGTTGTCTGGAGAACATATTTCTAATAGTTGCAGAGCTTCTTCACCATTTCTGGCTAAGTAAGTTGTTAATCCTAAGGTATGCTTTGCTAATAGCTGTAAAACTGCTCCAATCGAATGACTTCTCTCTACAATCAACAAATCAAGTGATTCTGGCACCATTTTAACCTAGAATTTAGTAATTATTTATAAATTTTATTTTTGGATTTGATTAACTTTATTAAGTAGAACTTCTAGATGATTAATTGCATGGCACAAGAAACCTATTACGTTGACTCTTGTATCTGGCTTAATCTTTTTAAAAAAGAGGGGGACATAACTAAAGGGGTTCCGTATTGGCAATTAGCAAAAGATTTTCTTGAAAAAGATAATGAAATTATTGTATCAACAATCGTTTTAAAAGAATTATCATTTAAGCTCGAAGACCAATTCCATGAGAAACTCAAATTCTTTAAAGAAACTAACTTCATTGAAATGATCAAAACTGTTCCAGAAGATTATGATTTAGCAAGAAAATTTGAAAATGAAGAGGAATTTAAGATTAGTTTTTATGATTATTTACACGTTGCAATTGCAAAAAGATTAAACGTTCCATTAATCACGAGAGACAAAGATTTAATTCAATTTGCAAAGAAACACATTGAAGTTTTCAAGCCAGAAGAATTACTCCGCTAATTTATTAATTTCTTCCAGATTTTTAAAACTCTTAATTTCTTTAGATAATTTCTTTTTAATTTCTTTCATCTCTTTAACAGAATCACCTGTGTTTGGTATTGATCCAATCTGTTTTTCAAGAATTAATTTTCTTAAAGCGTCTCTGATGACATCAGATTTGTTCATATACAAACCTTTATCAACTAAATCATCCACTTCTTCCATTAATCCTTCGGGCAGCCTAACCTGAGCAATAGTTGTTGTCATACCATTGTAATACGGTGGTACTATAAAAATCTTTCGCTGAATTTCTCTACAATCAATAAATCAAGTGATTCTGGCACCATTTTTACCTAGAATTTAGTGATTATAAAATTTGTTTTTGATTTTGATATCCAAAAAGAGATTAATACCTTTTTTTCTTCTTCTTTATAATCTTACTAGCAAACATTCCCATCCCTTGACGATGTGTCTCTTTAATTCCGCTAGCTAATCGTTCTATTGATGCTCCAAGAGGTGTTAACAAACCATTCTGGTCATAAATTTTTTCACTTGATAAAGATTTTTCAGAAACAAGATATTTTGCAAAATTTACTTTTGGTGGAACTGGAAGCTTTTTCCCTTCGTCTATATATTTTTCTCTAATTGCATGAGTTACAATCACATCATCAATAAATTTTTCCCACTTAAAAATAACTCCTGATTTTTTTAATTCAGCGGCTAAAAGTCTGATTTGATCAATACTATAACCTAATTCTACTTCAATTAATTTTTTTTCTTTACGATTATACATTTTCTTAATAAAAAAATCTAAAAGTACTTAAAATTATGCTTTCAATTAAAAATAAAACTATTACCCTAATTCCAAATTCCCCCCATAAAGTAAAAACTCGCAATATCAAGTCAAGTCATTCATTTCATTCACTCGTGAC
Organism: uncultured Methanosarcinales archaeon; assembly: GCA_964540325.1. Taxonomy (GTDB): domain Archaea; phylum Nanobdellota; class Nanobdellia; order Woesearchaeales; family GW2011-AR9; genus JABJOX01. Next base: position 5,852 of record CAZIMI010000051.1, read on the forward strand.
TTTATTTGCTCTATCAAGAATTACAGGAGCAAATAAAGTTTTGTAAAGTATTCCAAGCTAATATTTCCCTCCGTTGAAAGCACCCAAAAAAGTTTCTTTATAAAGTAAGTTGGTTTTGAGTAATGAGTAATGGGCAATGAGGACCCAAAACCCAAAACTCATAACCCAAAACTAATATTGGAGGAATAAAAAAATGGCAAAAATAATGAAAAAGATGTTTGCTTTGGCTGTACTGGCAATCTTTATGTTAAGTATTGTACCAGCAGCTTTAGCAGAAGAAGTACCTGAAGTGACTTTTGAAGATGGGAAAGTTACTGGAGAGGGTTCAGAAGATATCCCTCTGCCTGCTACAAATGAAGCAGAAAAGCATCGTAGGAAAGGTTTGTTAATTGCAGCTAAAGAAGTAGCTGGAGAAGCTAAAGGTAAGCTTAAAATAAACCGAGAAAGACTGCAGATGTTAAAAGAGAAGCATCTAGAAGCAAAAGAACACTTTCAAAAACAAAAGAAAAATGTTTTAGAAATTAGAGACAGAGTTAGAGGATGTCAAGAAGATTCTGAAGAATGTAAAATAGCTAAAAAAGATCTTAAAGTTGGTGTTAAGAACCATTTAGTTAAAACTAGTGAATTAATTCTAAGATCATTAGAGAAACTTGTAGATAGAATTGAAAATGCTAATAATTTGACTGAAGATGAAAAACAGGCAGCTTTAGATAAAGTAGCGGCTTTAGAAGATGAACTAACTGCTAAGAAAGATCAACTTGCAGCTTTAGGTGAAGACGTAACAGCAGAAGAGCTTCGAGCAGGTATTAAAGAACTTAAAGAGCTTTGGAACAAAATCAGAAAAGAACAACGATGGATTGTTACCCAGTTGATTAACAATAAAATGGGCAACATTGTTGACAAACATGATGAGTTCTATAACGCAATGGAAATGCGGATTTCTAATCTGGAAGAGAAAGGTGCTGCAGAAGAGGACTTAGCGAATCTGAGAACTATCGCTAGTGACTTTAAAGATGCTGTTGAACAATTAAAAGCTGATAAAGAAGAAGCTGATGCTGCTTGGGTTAATGCAAAATCTAATCCTGAAGCTTTAGAATTAGCTAAAGAAAAGCAGAGAATTGTTCGTGAAGACATGAAAGAGACCAAAGATTTGCTTAGAAAGTTCGTGGTTGAGTATAATAAAGTAAAATAATTTCTTTTTTTTTATTTTTCCAAAATAAAGGCGTAAGCACTTTATTTGGATCCTAAAAAAGAGATTTTTGCTTTTTTATGATTTTTTTTAAAAAAGAAAACTTTAATAAATGATTTTTGTTTACTTAAGAGAAAGAGGTACATTCAAAATGAAAAAAATATTATGTTTAATGGTTTTAGTTAGTTTAATCTTTCTAATTGCTTGTCAAACGGGAATAACAGAAGGACCAACTCCAGACCCAGGAGCAGCTGTAGAAGAACCGGCTAGTTCAGAAGAGGCAGAAATCGCTGAAACTTTAGAAGACTTTGAAGATTTAGATAGTTTGGAAGAAGATTTAGATGCAGACTTCGAAGAATTAGAGAATCTGGATTTAGAATGATTCTTTTTTCTTTTCTTTTTTAAAAGCAATATATTTAAAAATAAGCTCTCACTAACATTCTTAAATAATGAAATATCCTATGTATAATCATACAGAACTTGAACCAGAGATACTAGATTTCTGGAAAGGCCATAAAATCCTAGACAAACTTAGAAAGAAGAATGAAAACGGTAAAAAGTACTATTATCTTGATGGCCCGCCGTATACTTCTGGAAAAGTACATTTGGGAACTGCTTGGAACAAATCCCTTAAAGATATTTCTTTGAGATATAAACGTTCTCAAGGCTTAAATGTTTGGGATCGAGCAGGTTTTGATGTGCATGGTTTGCCTACC
>CAZIMI010000052.1:0-7721 GCA_964540325.1 uncultured Methanosarcinales archaeon
TATAAACGGTTCACTTCGTTCTCCCAAATTTTTTTAATGAATCTAAATGGGGGGGAATCGGGTTAAAATTTCACAACTAATTTAAATCTAAATACTCTCTAAAAAGAATGGTTGTCAATGAAACTCTTGTTAATGCAACAGTAACTTATGTCGCATCACAAGCTACTACTCCAATTAAAGATCAAATGATAACTGTAGGGGTAAAAACAGGATTCAAATTGATTATTTCAGTATTATCATTTCTTGGATTAAAATATGTTCCATTACCATCTACAAAAGTAATTTTAGGAGTGATATTTGGAATCTCATCAATCCTAACTGCTATATCCACAATAGAATTATTTAATCTATTCATGGCTGTTATGACAAGTAGTTTAAACTAATAATCTAAATATTGAATGGAGGAATCAAACAAAATTACTTTATTTTTTTAATCCTTTCTTTGGCAATATCAAAATATTCTTCATCTAATTCTATTCCAATAAAGTTTCTTCCTAATTTCTTAGAAACCGCACCAGTAGTTCCTGACCCCATGAACGGGTCTAAAACAACATCTCCAGCATTGCTTCCTAACTGGATTATCCTTTCAAGTAAATCTTCTGGTTTTTCTGTAGGATGCTTAGTAGTATGTCTTTTAGCTGTTATTGTCCATAAATTTCTAAGTTGTTTTCCATCATTGTATTCTTTCCCTTTTTGGTAATTAAATTTATATTTCTTTGTTTTACTTGCCAACCAAATCATTTCAGTAGATGGAGCTAACCTATTAGGTTGTAATTGTGGTGGAGCATTTGGTTTAAACCAAACAATATCATTAATTATCCAATAACCCATCTTTTTTAATAAAAAACCCACTGATGGATGGTTATGTAATGTTCCAGAAATCCAGATAGTCCCATCATCTTTCAAAACTCTCATACATTGATGTATCCAATCATAATTAAATTTATCAATATCTTCAACCATATCCCAAACGCCTTTATCACATTTTACTTTTCTTCCATTTACACAAGTAACGTGATTTTTTCCAGAAAGATTATATGGTGGATCAGCGAAAATCATATCTACTGATTTCTCAGGCATCTTTTTAAGAATACCAATACACTCTCCTTTTTTTAAAGAAACTTTAGCCATCTACATCCCTCTTTATAGTTAAGAATAACAGAATATTTATATATGTTCCCATTCTAAGTAAAAATTGAGGGGTGTAATGATGAAAAAGCCATGGTCACTTTCTACAACTGTACGAAATCCTGATAGGTTGAGGGGTTTTTTAGAAATCTTAAAAGATTTTGAGGGTGTTGAATTTGATGAAAAACAACAAATAAAGTTTCAAATAGTTCTAATACAGAATAAACTTTACAAACCAACAGGCTTAAGTCCCAGACTTTCAAAATATTATGATTCTCCTTCTGATATGAATTTTAAACAAGCAGAAGAAATATTTGCTCACATGCGTAAGAGGTCAAAAGAGTTGGATAAAGACCCTGGATTTAGAGGAAGAGTTTCTATTGCTCCATTAAGTAAAATGGGCTTAGTTGTTTCTAAGAAAACAATTGGAAAACTTTACATTACAAATTTCGGAAAGAAGTTTTTGAAAGAAGATTTTGACATTGGAGACATTTTTTTGGAATATTTCTTTAAATGGTCATTACCTAATCCAGATCACAAAAAATTTTCTGAAAAGAATGGGTTTAACATTCGTCCTTTTATTTCAGCAGTTCATATTATCAACCAAGTAAATAAGAAGTGGGAAAAATTGGGAAACAAGCCAGTTGGTATTACTAAAGAAGAATTTTCTTTTTTTGTTCCAACAACAATTAATTATCAGGATATTCCAAAAACAGTTGATGAAATCATCATATTGAGAAATAAGATTAGAGGAAGAGATAAGAAAGAGCAAATTAAAATTAAAAGAGAGTATTTTACAAAGAAAACAAAAGATTTCTTCCAAGATGATAAGAACTTAACTATTAACTTTAATAATCTAAAAGATTATGGGGATAATGCTATTAGATACTTCAAAATCACGAGATTTTTCTATATAAGAGGTGGAGGTTTTTATATTGATCTTGAACCCAGAAGAAATGTGGAAATTAAATCTTTGTTAGAATATAGCAATGCAGAGGGAATAAAATTCAAAGATTTGGATGAATATTTGGAATATATGGATAGTGATATTGTCTATCCATGGGAAACACCAGAAAAAGTCAATAAAATTGTCCTCAATTTGAGAGAAAACATCTCTCAATTAAATTCTTCTTTGGAAAAACCTATGGATCTTAACCTCAACTTAATAGAAAAAGATATCACTCCTCTAAGTGTAGGAGAACTTAAAGAATTGGCTTCTGAATTAAGAAAACATAGGAAAGAGATTCAAGAATATAAAGACCATCTTGAATTAGTTGATGCGGGTAATTTTGAGGTCATTATTAAAGAATTAGAAGAGATTCGCAAGAGTGATAAAATACATTCTATTCATTTGGAATATCTTACAACCATGTGTCTTCATGCAATAAATGATGCAGTTAAAATTCAACCTAACTATCCCGTAGGGGATGACAACCAACCAACATTTACAGCTCCTGCAAATGTTCCAGATATTGAATGTTTCTATGAATCATTTAATTTGGTCTGCGAAGTAACTATGCTTACTAGCAGAAGCCAATGGATTAATGAGGGTCAGCCCGTTATGAGGCATCTTAGGGATTTTGAAAATAAACATCTTGGAGAAAATCTCTGTTTGTTTATTGCTCCACAAATTCATAGAGATACATTTAATACTTTTATTATGTCTAATAAATTCGCCTATGAGGGCAAAAAACAAAAAATAATTCCTCTTAGCATAACACAATTTCTTAAATTTCTAAAAAAAGTTTTAGCTAAGAAAAAAGAGAACAAACCAATTACTTATCAAGAATTTAATGAAATTTTAGAGAAATTGTATAATATCTCCCTTAATGTTGCTGACCTTGGAGAATGGGCAGAAAAATCAAATGTTCTGTTAGATAATTATCTTAGTAGTGGGGTTTTGGCATGAAACAATTTCTAAATAAAAACCATGAAGCAGATTGCATTGAATTAATGAGTAAAATCACAAATGGTAAAATCCATTTGATAGTTACAGACCCACCTTATAACGCTTCTAATGGAGGAGTAAATAATCCAAATAATAAAACAGGTGGTGCTTATTACAAAGTAAATGAAAAATGGGATAAATTTGAAACTTATGCTGACTATTTAGATTTTACAAGAAGATGGCTAAAAGAAGCAGACAAAGTTCTAGCACCATCTGGTTCTATTATGGTTTGTGGTTCATTGCACAATATTGGAGAAGTAATCATCGCACTAAAAGAATTAAATTATAAACTCATTAATCTAATAACTTGGAAAAAAACTAATCCAATGCCCAATATAACTAGAAGAACATTAACTCATTCTACTGAATTTATTGTATGGTTTGCCAAAAGTAGTGGCTGGACATTTAACTACGCAGATATGAAAAAATACAATAGTGGAAAACAATTAAGAGATGTTTGGGAATTTTCCCTCTGCCAGGGACCTGAAAGAGTCAAAGGGAAAAATGGAAGAGCTGCCCATCCAACTCAAAAGCCACTAGACTTATTCAAAAGATTAATTGAAATGGGATCAAATGAAAATGATGTTGTTCTTGATCCTTTCATGGGAAGTGGTACTACTGCTGTAGCTGCTCAAATGTTGAAAAGAAACTGGATAGGTATTGATAGCAGTAAAGAATACATAAATTTAGCCAATAAAAGAATTAAAAGTATTAATGAAACAAATCAGTAACTTCTTTACCTCATTATAATTATTTAATCAATTTATTCAACTCATCAACAATCCAAACCATTCCTTCAGTATCCAACCCACAATAATTAAGCAGATTTTCTCTCAATTTCTTATCTTTAACTTTATCTTTGATGAAATTGTTAAAATATTCAATTGAAGCATCTCCACCATTATTTATTTCTAAATTATCATAACCTTTGCCAGTTATTGCAGGTAAAACCTTCTTTATTGAATATCTTCCTTTCTGGGTTGGACAATAATAATGAAAATTTTGAAATGGAACAGCTAAATCAACTATACGACCAAGAACTTTGTTAATCCATTCAGCATGTTCAGGAAAATCTTCTGCTAATAGTTTGAGGACTCCATTTTCAAAACTTTTGTTAAAAACAACTACTGAACCTTTTCCTTCAATCTCATCTTTAAGTTGCTCAAGCAACTTAATTCTTGGATCTTCGTTTCCATCAGACAAGTATTCAAAATGTTCTAACTTTCCATCTTCATGTTGAATATGTAAAGAATATTGAAATGGAATTTTTTGATATGGTCTTGATTTATCATAAATAGGAACAGCAGTATCAAATGTTTCAAAATCAAAATGATAAAGAGGAAATTTCAAAGTTTTCATGAAATGCTTGATGTGTTCTTTAGAACAAACAACTTGACAACCTAAAGCAGCTTTCCTAATAACTTCATCTTTTGGTTTTAGTTCCTCTTCTTTAGGAATATCTTTCATGTCAATGATTCCAGAATGGAAAAATTTCCAATATTGACGCCAATTAGTTAGATGAAGAACATTATTTGTTGGGAGAGTTCTCCAACAATGTGCTTTAAGAGAACATTCATATGGCTTATTACAATTTACGGAAATTGTAATTGGTGGTTCGTCTTCCCCTTTAATTGTCTCTAAATACTTCTGGGCATTTTCTTCAACATCATCAATTAATTCCACTTGCTCAGTAACATCATATTTCTTAACAAGTTCTTTAGGATCAATTTCTCCATTCTTGATGTATTCATGATTTAGCAACAATACAAAACATTTTTTAATCTTTAATCCAGATTTTTCAACCACATCTCTTTGAAAAGCTAAATCTGGCACATATTTAGCCCACTTCTTCTTAATATCTTTAGGATTGTCAGAAGAAGCTTTTATCTCGTATAGATTCCAACCATCTCCATTAGGTTCTAAAATATCAGCTCTAATAAATAACTCATCAACTTTAAACCCTGCTTCAAAAATAAGTTCCTTCTCTTTAATTAATTCTTTAGTCTTTTCAATATTCTCATTAAACTCTAAATTACCTAACTCAACACCTTTAGGATAAAGTTGTTTTACATACTTTTCAAAAATAGGGCCTTGACTAAATCTATGTTGTTCCATCAAAGAAGATTCTGGAAGTTGTTTCCTATCAGCAAACCATAATAATCTTTGGCATTGCTGTCCTTTCATGTATTTTGATTTAGTTAGTGTTGTCAAATTTAATCCTCTGATACTTTATCTAATGCTTGTTGAATTAAAGAAAGTACATAATCTAAATCTTCAACTTTAGATATGCTAACTCTAACATCACCATTTCCCCATTTGCCTTTCCCAGTTATATCCATACAAATGTTTTTAGGATCATTAATTTCATCAAATTTTAGATTCAAAGTAATATCTAATTTGCTTTTTTTAGGAATTATGTCTGCAAAATTTGTTGTTGTTTTATACGCAACATATAATTTAAGAAATTCTTCCCTAACGGAAGAATCAAGATTGAGTATTCTTTTTCTTAATTCATCAAATAATGGTCGCATAGGTTGATCTTCTGCAAGATGTTTGTGAACATCAATAGAATACTCTTTTTCAACCTTTTCTTCAACTACTTTGTAATCTTTTAGTATCTCTTCACTTAGTTCTGGACAAGTCCAGATCTTAGTGGCCAATTCCACTAAAATATTGGCTCTTTTTAGAATTTCAGTTTCATTCCAACTTTCAAGATTAGCTAAAGAATTATTTAACCTAATTGGGCTATCTGCAAACCCACCTTTCATATTTTTCTTTTCTTTGAATGGTTTATCACTTAATTCAGAATTGTAACCTGTTAATGTTAAATTTCCTATTGTATGTAAATATTTATCATGTACATCTTTCCAATTATCTCCTAATTCTTCTTTCCACCCATTAGGTAACTTTTCATTTTGTGGCATTACATGTTCTATTGTATAACTTTCAACATTAACTAATTCTTTACGATCATAATTCTCAAGTTTTCTTAGTAAATAGTTTCTACTTCTAAAATTATAAACGTCTTTTATTGTTAATTGCTCTTTAAATTCTTTGTTTTTTGGAAATCTTCTATAAGAATCTTTAAGCAATAGTGCTGCTTTAAAACTTTCAAGATATTTCTCAATATCAATTTCTTTGTAAAGATTTGCAAATGTTTTGTTTAACGAATTAGTAGGAATACCACAAATTGCTCTTCTAAAAACATAACTCTCAAGATATCTTAATAATTCAACTAATTCTTCTTTAGAAATCTTATTATCTTCATAATCTTCATATGCTTTTATCAGGAACGGATAAGAAACATCTACTTTAAGATTATTTATGTCTTTAAAAACTTCTTTAATTTGGGTGTCTTGTTCTTTCCCTAATGCCATATTTACAAAGTATTTGGAATATTTATTTATTTCTGCAACCAGTTCTTTCATATCTTTGAATTTTTGAGCATATACTTTGAAAGCAGAATAAACATCTCTAATATTCGGGATTTTGCCAGTTTTAATAGTCAAATAGTCTCTCATGAATCTGTCAAATAATGATGAATATTCAGCATGCCCAAAACTTTTTTCCATAGGGAACCAATAATCATTATACAAAGTCTCTTGTTCTTGTTTTTCTAATCCCATTAGAATATAATTTCTAACTAGGTCTGCTTGTGTCAATTCTAGACCTGTTGAGTTCAAGCTTTCAAAAATTAATTGAGGGTTATCTTTTTCTCTGTCCAAAGATACATCAATTAGCATTAATTTTTGTATTCCTAAATAAACCTGTTCAATATTACTTTCGGATATCTTTTCAACAAAGAAAGCATAATTGTCTTTAAGTCTAAGTGTATCTTCATCAGTTAGAGGTTTGTTATCAATTATTTTAAAAAGAGTTTCTTCATCACTTTTTGTTAATACTAATTTGTGTCTTAGTTCTCCTTCTTCTTTATCATTCAATAAATAATAACTTTTCAATTTATCTGAATTCATATTTCCAATACTTTTTCCATCTTGCATAGCATTACAAAGTGCAGATAAAATTAGACTAATAGTAGTCAACCTTTGTTGCCCATCAATAACCAATAATCTAGGAACTGTAGCAACATGATATATCCCTCTTTCAACATAGACAATTGAACCAACAAAATGTCCAGAGATAGAATCATCTGTCCCTGCGTTGATAATATCTTTCCATAGCTGTTTGCATTGTGATAAAGTCCAACTATAAGTTCTTTGGTAGATTGGTATGATGAACTGTTTAGATCCATCAAGAAATTTAAGTAAGTTAATTTCGTCTGCTTTCATTTTAGTAAGATTCCCCCATTAAAGTATAAATATGACATTTATTAAACAAATAAACTACCTACAATAAAAAGATTACTAATTTTAAACACCGATTCCCCCCTTTTATAAAAGAAAAACTAACTAAAAACTAAAAAAACCCGATTCCCCCCAGTGCTACGCACATATAGTCTGCTACGCAGTTATTGATAAAACGATTCATTAAAAAAACTACGGCAATAGCATATATTTACGGTAACAAAAGACTTCTTCGCTCACTACGTTCGCTTGACCACGCTGCGCTCTCGCTGACGCTCGGGGTATTTAACAGCAACTATGCGGAAAGTCCCTCAGCTCGGGACATTTCCCAAATTGTTTAT
>CAZIMI010000053.1:0-7496 GCA_964540325.1 uncultured Methanosarcinales archaeon
TCAAATGTTCCATCTTCAATACTATTCTGGAACTCGTCCATCATTCGCTTGAAGAAATAGAGATTGTGGTAAGTAACTAAAGTATAGACAAGTAATTCTTTGGCTTTGAAGAGATGGTGGATATAACCGCGGGAAAAGTTCTTACAAACATAACAATCACAATTTTCATCCAATTTTCCTAAATCTTCTTTATACTGAGCATTTGTTAATCGATAGCGAAACTTATTTTCTTCTGTTCCACCAGATTCAGGCCGGAAGAACACATAACCTGATCTAGCTAATCTAGTTGGTAAGACACAATCAAATGTATCTAATCCCAAAGAAACATAATTAAAAATATCCTCGACCGCTCCGATGCCGAGAAGATGTTTAGTTTTTTCTTCAGGAAGAAATTTCATTGTATGTTCAACAAGAGTAAAACTTTCTTCTTTTGGATCGCCAAAAATACTGCCAATTGCAAGAGCATCAAAACCTAAACCAGCAATAAACTTTGCACTTTCTTCACGCAAATCTTTAAATCTTCCTCCTTGCACAATTCCATATAACGCTTGTTTCTTATCTTTGTTCAACTTCTCAAACTCAGCCAGACTTCTTGCTGCCCAAGCATGCGTTCTAGCTAGAGAATCATAAGTTGTTTCATAATCTGCTTCAATCTCTAAGCACTGGTCAAAAGCAAAGATTAAATCTGCCCCTAACTGACGTTGAATCTGCATACTTACTTCCGGAGTAAATCGATGTTCAGAAGCGTCAATGTGTGATTTGAATGTAACACCCGAATCATCAATCTCACACAAACCATCATTCAAACTGAAAACTTGAAATCCGCCAGAATCGGTGAACATGGGTTTATGCCAAGCAGATACTTTTTGTAATCCGCCTAACTTATCAATAGTCTCGGCTCCCGGCTGTAAATACAAATGATAAGTATTGCTGAGAATTGCATCAAAACCAATCTCATTCAATTGTTCTGGAGTCAACGCTTTCACAGTTGCTTTTGTAGCTACTGGAATGAACGCAGGGGTTCTAATTTCTCCGTGGTCTGTCTTAATCACTCCTGTTCGGGCTTGTCCCAGTTTCTTCTTAATCTCGAATGAAAACATACTTTTAGTTAAGAATCAAGTGGATTTAAAAAACTGATGGTTTAAAGTAAATTAATCCCATTTTCTTTGATTTCTTTAATTAGTTTAGATTTTCCTTCAAAACTTTTTTCTGTAAAATAATGAACTTGGATTTCTTTTTTGTATTTCTTCTCCAGAACTTTAATTATTCTTGTAACTTCGATTTCATTTTTTATTTCTTCTTTAGAAATCAAAGCAAGATCAATATCTGACTTAACAGAAGCTGTTCCTTTAGCATGAGAACCAAAAAGAATTATTTTTTTAAGATCAATAATATCTAAAATCATCCTCAGAAATTCTGTAAGAATAACTTTAATCTCATAATCTAAATTTCGCAAACTTTTTCTTTCTCTTTCCCAGAGTTCTTGAATTAGTTTTAGGTTTTCATTAACTGTATCCAAATAATAAAATTCTTTTTTTCCTTTTTTTTCTTTGATAATTATCCCAGCAGTAGATAATCTTTTCAACCCTAAACTCAAAGGCGCGTTTCCTAGTTTTGTGTGCTCAAACAATTCTTTCCTGCTTACTAGTTTCCGAGGCGTTTCTAATAACAGTCCCAAGATTCTCCAGCTTGATTTGTATCCTAAGATTGGTTCAATTAACATTTTAATTTCTCCATTATAGAAATATATGGTTTGGCCACATTCTCCCAAAAATTCTTTGCTTCATTTAACTGCTGATCATCTTTTGGCAAATCTCTTTCTGAGGAATAATAAGTATACTTTTTTCTTTTGTCAGCACTTTGCTTTAACATTAAAGGCAATGTTTCTTCTTGGTTTTTCTTAAGTATTGTAAAAGCATTAAACTCTTCTTTTGCTTTTCTAAGAAGGTTAACGATTTTATCTTTAAGATTTTTTTCTTTAACAAAATGTTCTAAGATTATTAAACAATTCTTATGGACTCCAATATCTTTCTCACTTACTTTGAGGTTAAAGTATTTAGCAAAGTACCATAAAGTTATATTAAGAACAGCATAATATCCGGCAATTACAGAGTATTTTTGATTTTTCATCTCTAAGAACTTTTTTGCACTATCTAAATCAATCTTATAATTATCTAAATGGAAAGAAACATATTTTTCTTTTTCAACTTTTTCTAATTTTTTTATTAGGTTGCTTTGCAGTAATTCTTGATAAGTTACCATTTTTGGTTTATTTAAATACCAAAAATAGTTATTTCCTATATAAATCTTTTGTTTTTGTACTGAAAACGGTATGGGGGATATATTTGCTCATAGAATCCACAACATTTTTAAAAAGGTTTGCTTCTGAATTAAAATATGGTAAATATTGACGATTCAAGGAAACAAATGACTAAACTGGAAAAGAAGAGTCGCAGACCCCAATCAGAGAAATTGCAACCTGTTTTTGATTATTTAGATGAACGTTTAAATGAATATCTTAGTGATAGATGCGAAGAACCAGGGCAAGTTGTGGCTTTATTAGTTTATGATCGGGGAAGAATGAGTGTTAATTGTTATTTGAGACAAGTTGATGAGAGCGATATCCACAGAGAACTTAATAGGGCTACTCAGTATCAAATCCGTTATCCTCGTGGGAACTCAGAAATACCAAATATAAATTCTTATCAGCATGGTATATTTGTTCCTGCAATCCAGATTAATAGAGATCAAGCAAGCGCATTTAGTGATCGTAGAAAAGAACGTTTTCCTAAGAATAGTTATGTTGTTTTAGGAAGAAGTGTACCTGTAGAAAACATTGATGATTTAACGGTTATCAATTATTAATTTTCTTTTTTTATCTTAGTAATATTTTTAAACACATAAGATTACCTTATAGTAAGATAGATGAAAGAAGACGATTACGCAAAACTTTTAGAAAAGTATAAATCTAAAATAAAAGAGGAGTTTGGAGAGGGTGCAGCTAAAGCTCCCGCCAAAATATCTTCAAAAGAATATTCTGAGTTTAAAAGTGAACTTTATCCAGCACATTATTCTTTGTATGAAAAAGCTTGCAATTTTTCTCAGAAAACACTTAAACTTACTGTTGACCCTAAGAAAGCGCCCAAGATTCAGAAAGATTTAGATGCTTGCCATCTTAATGTAACCCCTTCCGGCGTACAGTCGTTTGCGATACTTCTACCGCTTTTTGTAATGGTTTTTGGTTCTTTGGCTGGTTTTGCTATACCCTTGCTTCTAGTTGGCAAACCAATGATGTTTTTTGTAATTTTTTTTCTTTTTGGCGGGATGTTAATGATTCCTGCTTTACAAAAATTTCCTAATTTTATGGCCAATACTTGGCGGATGAAAGCATCAAACCAGATGGTGCAAAGTGTTTTCTATTTAGTTACTTACATGCGTCATACTTCTAACTTGGAAAGAGCGGTAGAATTTGCTGCTGATCATTTAGATCCGCCTTTATCATTGGACCTCAGAAAAATTCTCTGGGATGTAGAAACACAAAAATTTAGCAATATCCGGGAATCAGCAGATGCTTACTTACAGACCTGGAAAGAATGGAATAAAGAGTTTGTTGAATCATTTCATTTAGTGGAATCTTCTCTTTTTGAAAGTTCTGAAGAAAGGCGTCTAGCCTTGTTAGATAAAGCTTTAGAGGTAATTCTTAATGGAACTTATGAAAATATGCTCCATTATGCTCATAATTTAAAATCGCCGATGACTATGCTGCATATGTTAGGGGTTATTTTACCAATTTTGGGTTTAGTAATTTTACCGTTAGTGGTTAGTTTTATGGGCGGTGGTGAAGGTTCAGATCCGTTTGTTACGGCAATTTATATTTCTGTACTTTACTATATCACTTTGCCGATGGCGGTATTTTATTTAGGAAAAACTATTCTTTCTAAGAGGCCTTCAGGTTATGGTGCTTCAGATATCGGAGAAAAACCCGGAATGAAGAAATTCAAGAATGTTAATATTCACCTTGGAAAAAACTTTGTGATTAATGTTAATCCTTTATATTTTTCAGCAATGATTTTTATTGTTGCAATGTTAATTGGTTTCAGTCCGATAATAATGCATAAAGTTGGTATCCCTGATTTTGCTTTTGATGAAGATGGGAAATTCAAAATGTTAGATTATGTTTGTGCAAAAGCTGGCTGTGAAGTTGATGAAAGGGTTGGTCCTTACGGATTAGGTGCTTCATTATTATCCCTTTTAGTAACTGCAGGTTTAGGCGGTTCGATTGGTTTGTTTTATGCTCTCAGATCGAAGAATGTGATTAAGATTAGAGAGCAGACTAAACAGTTGGAAGATGAATTTTCATCCGCTTTATTTCAGTTGGGTAATCGTTTAGGTGACGGTTTACCGGCAGAGATTGCTTTTGCTAAAGTTGCCGATACGATGAAAGGAACAACTTCCGGCGACTTTTTTAATTTAACAGAAAGAAACATGACTAAACTAGGAATGGGTTTAGAGCAGTCTATCTTTGATCCAAAAGTTGGTGCAATCTCGAGTTATCCTTCCAATGTCATTAAATCTTCAATGAAAGTTTTGATTGAAAGTATCAAGAAAGGGCCTAGAATTGCTGCCCAAGCTTTATTATCAATGTCAAGATATATTAAAGAAATTCATCGTGTAGAGGAAAGGTTGAAAGATTTAATGGCAGACATTATTTCTTCTATGAAAGCGCAAGTTAAGTTTTTAACACCTGCTATTGCTGGGATTGTAATTGGAATTACTTCTATGATCTCTACTATCTTGACTAAGTTAAGTGCCCAACTAACAACTTTTGCTTCTCAGGGCGAACAAGCTGGAGGTTGGTCAGACATGTTAGAAATTTTTGGTATTGGGATACCTACATTCCATTTTCAGATAATTGTGGGGATTTATATTGTCCAAATAGCTTATATTCTGACCGTTTTGGCTAGTGGTATTGAGAATGGTGCAGATAAACTGGGTGAAAAGTATTCTTTGGGAAAAAATTTGATTAATAGTTCGCTTTTATTTTGTTTTATTGCCGGGGCAGTAATATTATTATTTAATTTATTTGCAATGAGTATTATGAAAGGCACTTTGGGTGGTTAAATTTATAAATGAATAGTTTATTTTGATTGTTAGTTGGGGCTGTAGCTCAATCTGGATTGTCTTTTCTTAAAAAGGCAAGGAAAAGAGAGCACTAGACTGAAGATATATTTGTTGTAATTGAAATCTAGGTGTTGTGGGTTCAAATATCCTCAAGGAGACCACAAATCTCCTTGAGATTTGAGAGTCCCACCAGCCCCACATCTTTTCTTAACGTTATATTTAAATACTCATTTATATTTCTTAGATAAATGAAAAGAGGTTTTGCTGAAAGTAAACTGTTTTGGGGAGTTCTAGCAGTGATAGTTGTTTTGCCAATTATTGGCTTAATGAGCCAGGATATAAACATTAGTGGGCACGCTGTACAGCCAATTGCTTACATGAAAGCGGGTAGTGAATTACGGTTAGAAGTTGATGATTATGGTGTTCAAAGAATAACTTTCTCTATTTTGGAAGATGTAAAGAACTCTAAGGTTACTAGTGAAAATCTTGATGAAGTTAGTTGGGATTTTGAGGGGAAAGTTTATTCCAAATTTAAAGTTGATTCCGAAGATACTGATAATTTTGGTGATTTAGAATTTGATTTAAAGATTAAAGATTCTGATCTGGACCAAGTTAATATTAATAGGGATGAACTAAATTTGTATTTTGAAGGGGAAGTAGTGGATACAAAGTTAACTGGGATAAAGAATGGTTATCTTTATTATCATGCTTCGGTAGATAAGATGGGTGAATTTGTTATTGGTAAAGCTGAAGCGGTAGAAGTTGTTGTTGGAAAATCTGTTGAGCCGCCGAAAGAAGTAATTCCGGATGTTGTTAAAGAACCGGAAGTTCAGGAACCAGCAACTTTGCCAGTAACTGGAAACGCTGTAGAAGATGGTGATTTAGATGAAGAAGACGATGGTTTCTTTGCTTGGTTGAAAGGTTTGTTTGGTTAGATATTCTCTTTATTAATGTTCTTTATTTTGTTATAATAGACCATCCAAAATAGTAACATTTATAAATCAAAAATAAAACATTACATCGATTAAAGAGGATGGTTTATTATGACTAAGATAAATAGGATTGCTATTCACGGCTTTAAGAGTTTTGCTCACAAGATTGATGTTCCTTTTAATAACAAGTTTAATTGTATTTTAGGACCGAATGGAAGCGGCAAATCAAACATTGGAGATGCACTTTGTTTCGTTCTAGGCAGAATTTCAGCTAAATCAATGCGGGCAGAGAAAGCTGCCAACTTAATATTCAATGGTGGGAAAAAGAAAACTCCTGCTACTAAAGCTTATGTAGAAATTGCTTTCTGTAACGAAAATAAGATTTTTCCACATGAAGATAAAGAAATCATAGTTAATAGAACTATTACTAAAAAAGGAGGCAGTACCTATAGAATTAACGGCAAGAAACATACTCGTTCAGAAGTGTTAGATTTACTTTCTGCTGCAAAGATTAATCCTGACGGTCATAACATTGTTTTACAAGGAGATATAATGAGGTTTGTTGACATGTCTCCAGTAGAGAGAAGAAAAGTTATTGAAGAAATAAGTGATGTTTCTGCTTATGAAGAGAAGAAGCATAAAGCAACTTTGGAATTAAATAAAGTTGAAGACAAATTAGGTAATGCCGAGATTATTCTTAAAGAAAGGAAGACTTATTTACGGGAATTAAAAAAAGATCGTGACCAGGCTTTGAAGTTTAAAGAATTAAAAGATCAGATTGATTCGTATAAAGCTACTAATTTACATTTACAGATAGAAGAGAAAGAAAAGATTAAAGCAAAACATGATCAAGAAATGGGGAACCGCCATGGTAAAATTGGTTCTGCAGAAAAGAAAATTGAAAAACTTCTTACTACTATCAAAGTTAACAAAGAAAAGGTTTCCACAATTAACAAAGAGATTGAACAAAAAGGGGAAAAAGAACAGTTAAAGATTCATCGTGAAATTGAAGATCTTAAAGTTGCCCTTGCCGAGGACAAAACAAGGGTTTCAACATTAAAAGATGAGATTAATAAGATTCAACAGAGAAAAGATCAGTTTGGCCAAGAATTAAAAGATTTGGATGACAAATTCTCTTCTTCTGGAACTAAACAAAAAGAATTGCAGCAAAAGATTCAGCAGAAAAATAAAGAGATTGTTGAGTTAGAAAAAAGTATTACTGCATTTAAAAAGAAAAATAAGATTGAATCCTCGCAGGAAATTGAAGAAGATCTTGAAAGTAAAGATAAGTTAATCGAACAACAGCAAGAAGAAGTGCAAAAAATCAGGTTAGAACAACAGGAACTTCTGAGAGAGAAAGACAAGATTGAATATCAATTAGAAACTATTGATGAGAAGATTAAGAAAGTTAAAGAAGTTGAAAAAGAAAGCAAAGGACAATTA
>CAZIMI010000054.1:0-7390 GCA_964540325.1 uncultured Methanosarcinales archaeon
AGCAGGAGTAATCTTCGTTTTAGTACTTTTATTTCAATTATTAATTTTCTTATTACCGTTAATTTTAATTATAATTGTAGTGAGTTACCTCTTTAGAATGCTCAACAAAGTTAAAAAAGAGCAACCTAAAGATTATATTAACATAAAATATAAAACCATAAAAAGTCACAAATGAAAAAAACAATTAATTTCACGGGGATTGTATTGTTAATAATTTTTATTTTGTTAATGATTTATTTGGTAAAGATATATTTATTTTAAAAATGGATAAAAAGAATTATTGGGAGATTACTACAAGAATCATATTTTACTTTTCGTCTTTAGTAGTTATTTTTTTATTAATTTGGGGGATATTTGGAAACAGCCCAACATTTGAAGAGTTAGTTTGGGGATTTGTAATCATGCTTGTAGGTTATTTATTAAATCTAAACACGAAAATAGCTAAACTAGAAGTTCATTCAAACATCACCCAGAATACTCTTAGAAAAGTAGGAGAAAAATTTGAACAACTCAAAGAAAAGATAGATAAATTAAATGAAAACATCAAAGAGAAATAACAAATGATAAAACCGCTAGTCTTAATCAACTTTAAAACGTACAAAGAATCTTATGGCAACAAAGCTTTAGAGCTAGCAAGAAGAATAGCTAAAGTTAGAAGAACTAAGTATCAAATCGCTATTGCTCCATCTTTGTTAACAGTTAAAGAAATCGCTCAGAAAACTAAATTAACAGTTTTCTCACAGCATACTGATTTAGCAGGTTTAGGAACACATACAGGTAGAATCTCTGCTAATGAACTAAAATCTATCGGAGTTAAAGGAACAATTCTAAACCATTCTGAGAGAAAGATTCCTATGAAGTTCCTTAAAGAGATTATTGAAATTTGTAAAAATAAAAATATCAAAACAGTAGTTTGCGCTTCCAGTATCTTTGAAATAAAAAAGATAGCCGTATTTCATCCGGATTATATTGCCTATGAACCAAAAGAGTTCATCGGCGGAAATATTTCTGTAACTGAAGCTAAACCTGAAGTTATTGTTCGAGCGGTAGAAGCAGTAAAATATCTCAGCCCGAAAACAAAAGTCCTTTGCGGCGCAGGGATCCATTCTAAAGAAGATTTAGGTCATGCTTTGTTATTAGGAACAGAAGGAGTTCTGATTGGCCATGCCGTTAGTAAAGCTAAAGATCCTAAGAAGTTTCTGGAAGGAATGCTTATCCACTAAAAAAGCTTTTCATGCTTTTTTACTATTTAACATTAACATCATTTAACATTAACATAGAACTTCTGGGTGTTACCGTATTGTTCTCCATTTTCAAGAATAATCTTGGCATTGAAGATATATTTTCCTTTCTTAGCATCTTTAGGAACAGTAACCATGATTCCTTTCTTTTCATGACCACTTTCAGGAATAATTATCGCATTATCATCATAGAAAGACCAACTGTTTGCTTCCGGCGCAGTAAATTCATTTTCAAGTTCATCAAGTGCTGCAGATAAATCTACAATAATTCTAAAACTATTTCCTACACCGCCAATGTTTAGAATTCCTAAACCAAAAACATGTCCCTCTCCCCGAGAAACAGAAGCAACCTGTAAAGGTAAAGCTACTCTTTTACCCTGATCAACCAATAACTTTTCCAGTTCTGCTTCGGTCTTAGTATCTAAATCAGTTTTAAGCTGTTCTGCACCGCCAATAAATTTGTATAATAAAGTAACTCCGCCGGCCAAAATAATTAAAGAAATTATAATTACAACCAAAGTATTGATTGATAAACCAATTGCAGCTTTTTTATTCATTTTAAATTATAAAGTAAAACGGATTTATAAATTTCTCTTACCATTATTGAGTTAATTAACTTCCACAAAGAAACTTTTATCCGCATATTCTTCTTCATTCTGGTCAAAAATAGTTACACGCACTAAATAACGGCCTTTTTTCTTTCCTTCTAACTTTAAAAGGTTCATTCCGGATTGTATCTTCTCCAAAAAGAATGGCCCTGGATGATAAAAGAAATCTAAATCATCAGAGAAATCTTCTGCACCAGCCTGTTCTTTTTGCGTAGTTTCAACTTCCACTGAATATATTAATTCTCCTTCTAAATGGTTGTTCACTCCAAAAATTAAATTAGCCGGTTTTTTTCGTTCCAAATTAATGTTTCTTTCTAACAATACTAATTTATCATCACTTTCAGTTAAATCTGCCATTAATTGTTCTTTAACTTCCTGCTGAATTTCTGTAGCTGCACCCGAAATCGTTTTAAACTGACTACCAATAAAATTAATTCCTAAAGCAATAATTAAAAAAGCAATAACTGCAATTACAATAACTTTAGTTGACATTTCTACTGCCGCTTTTTTGTTCATAAGATAAAAGAAAAAGAAAGAGATATAAAAACCTTTACTTCCAGATCTCGTATTCTTTGACAATGATTATCAAGAACAATACCAGTAATACCGCACCACCAATCATGTACCATAATCCTGGAAAAATCATTGTATCTCTAATTGCCAGATACATCCCCCAACCCATAACTATAAATCCTAACCAGAGGAATTTGTCTAACACCAGTTTCATTATTTGAAATTCCTGATCTTCAGTCATTCGCTTTTTAGATGTTTTTCTTGCCATTTTTAGTTTACCTCATTTTTATTAAAGTTCTTAAATTCTCCAATTGGGACAATATTAAGACAACAAAATAAATAACATGCAGGAACAATTCAATAGTATCAAATCCCCTGCTTAACCCATACAGGACAATTAAAATAGTAAAAAGAAAAGCAATAAAATTTAAAACATCTTTCCCTTTCATTTTTACAGCAGACCTAATATCTTCAAAATCAATAATATTATTCCTATAATGCCTAAAACTGCCCCGATATAAGCAATAACTTCCCACACTTTTTCAGAGGAAGATGTTTTTTTTGCCATTTTTAGTTTACCTCTTAAATGATGTTTACAAAGAAAGATTTCTCTGCATATGGCGCACCAGGATCGTCAATATCTTCTATTCTTAAGTTTACTAGATATGTATCTTTATCTCCTGCAGCATTAATTTTAATATTGTAAGCTTCTGCATCTGTTGTCTTTAAATTAAAGTTGCTTTCATCATAAAAAAAACGGATTTCGTCTGCTAATTGTTCAGCACTTTTGGTAGGATCATTTTGACTTTTTGTTGCCTGAACAACAATCTTAAAGCTAAGGTCAACATTTTTTGTATTTTTTACTCCAATGGCAATATCCTGTGCTTCACCTTTTTCAATACTTAAAGTTGTAGCTGGAAAACTCAATTTCTTATCTCCTGTTCTTAAGTCTTCTAAAATCTGCTGGCGAATTTGTTCCTGTACCCCGGTTGAAGTTTCTGTAATTGACTTAAACTGTCCTCTTACAAATCCTAAACCTAACCCTAAAACAACAAAAGCAATAACTACTATCACAATTGCCTGAATAGACAAATTCAAAGATCCTTTTTTCTTTAACATTATTACACACCTCTTTTTTAATATTAACTTTAATCTCCTAAAGGTTATCTTTACTATATAAAAATGTTTCTAAATCTTGGTGCTGTCAAGTTATGTGTGTTTTTCCAAAGCACCATGCACGGCGCGTAGATTTTTGTCTTTTTATTTAACTTAAGTTACACAAAAATGCGCCTCCATTGGCAATGGTGCTTTTCCAAACACAGCAAACTTGACTATACCCTAAATCTTCAAGCCAAAAAACTTAATATCCAAGCAAAAACTTTACTTCCAAACACTAATAATAAGTAAGCAAACAAAAAGCTGGGCACAAATGGAACCCCTTCCTTGATTAAAACTTGTTTGATTTTCTTTTCCCGCTCCATAAAGCGCAATTTCCAAACATCTTCTTTCTCTAAAGTTTTTGCTTCCATTATGGTTCTTTTCTTATACCTTACATCCTCAACTAACCAATCACCTTCAGTTAATTTGTCCGGTCTGATTTTCTTAAAGAAACAGGCTTTTTCTACTGTATTAACAAAAACAAAAAGATAAAACATACCTAAAGGAAAAATGATTAAAGGCCAGATAAATGTTTTTATTAAAGAAATGATTACAAAAATTACAGTTAAAATCAACAAAAATAAATGCAACTTCTTTTTACTTTTAATTGAGTTAATAAATTTTCTACGAAAGATTTTTCTTTTTTTGAAAGCAATAATAACCATGAAGATTAACCCATAAATAGCCCCTAAGAATAATAAAGCAAGGAAAAAGAATAAAAGATTCCAACTAGTATTGTCAAAAGGATAAGTTATTCCGATAACTGCCCCCATACCCATGAGAAGTTTGCTGTCTCCGCCACCCCATTGGCTACTATAATAAAATAAGAAAGCTAAAGCCAGACAAACTATAAATCCTAAGATTCCGCTAAGAATTATTTCCCAACCATATTCGAAAGAAAAGATTATTCTAATACCAAAAGCGGCAAATATTAATCCGTAATTGAGCCAGTCAGGAACCTCTCTTGTCCGAATATCCGTATAAGAAGCAACTAGGAGAACAATAAATGTAATTATGATTAAGATTATGTCTAACATTGCTTAGAAAGAATTATTTTATGTTTATTAAAGTGTTGGTTTTTTATAATTGGTTATGGGCAGTGAGTTGTGGGTTATGGGAACTCATTACTCAAAACTCATTACCCACTACTAGTTATACAAAACATTTATAAACAAAATTATATTAACAAAGCACATAGAATATACTATAAAACGTGGTGATAAAAAATGGCAGATGAAGAATATGAAATTCTCCCTCATAAATTATTGGCAGACTTAAGAGATGATGTTGAATCCTTAAGGAAAAAATTAAATCAACCAGACGAAAAGATTAACGAACTGATTTTGGAAATAGAAAGTATGAAAGATTCAATTCATGAACTGAACACAGTATTTGCAAAAGCTTTAGAAGATACTAAAGAAGAAGATCCGCATAAAGCAATTAAGATTTTGGAAAGTAAAATGGAAACCGTTCTCACCCAAAATGAAACTATTGCTAAAGGAATGGTTGCTATTTCTGACAAGTTGGAAGACTTTATGAGTAAACAAGGAAGTGTTCATCCCCAAGCAAAACATCCAAAACCGGCAGTTCCCAGTCCACAACACACGATGGGAGCACCAACAATGCCCGGAGCAAGAATGGCCCCACCACCAGAAATGGAAACTCCTGGTGCGGGTGCAGGAATGGACTTTCCACCGCCACCGCCAAGTGCAGCAGCAAAGAAACGAGGAATTTTTTAATAAAAGATGGGTTCTTTAAAAACTAAACAATTGCTGTTGAAAGCAGCAAAGTATCTAGACAAAGAAAGAGCAAAGTTTTCTCGGCAGGAAATTATTAAGAAAATAAATGAAATCAAATATTTATCCGCACAAAAAAAAGTTCCCCGCTTAACTCTTAGAAAAGAGATTATTCATTTGGAAAACAGATTGGGAACAGTAATTGAATCTGAAAAAAAGTTGTTAAAGAAGAAAAAAGAAGAATCTACTAAAGTTCAAGCATTAAAAAAACAAATTGTAAGTTTAAAAAAGAAACTAACAACTTACGAAGATAAAAATTTAGATAAAAAAGTAGAAAAATTATCGCATTTACTGGCAGAATTCTTAGCTAAGCATGGTTCAAAAGAAGATATTGAGTTAAGTAAGAAAGTTTTGAAAGAAGTTAAAATTAAAGATAAGAAATTAAAAGCAAAATTAAAAACTGTGCAAGTTAAAAAAAAGAAAGGAAAGAAAAAGATAAATGTAAAAAATAAAGAAAAACCTAAACATGCTCGACATGCTGTCAAAAGAGAGAAAGTTGGAGAAAAAATAGCTCCCCTAACTGAAAATGAGATTGTCAGAGTAAAAGAGTTACAGAATAGGTTAGCATTTCTAAAAAAAGAATTACTACAAACAAAAGACTTTTCTCCAGAACAGATTAAGATTATGAAAGAGAAAGCTAATTTTATTGAAAGAAAATTAAACGAATACTATGATCAACATCCAGAATTATTAACAGTTGAAGAGAAAAAGTCTAAGGTTGTAGAATCCCCAATTAAAGCGGGTGAAGTGAAGCATACATTGATGATTGGTCAGGGAGCAGTTCCAAGCAAAGCGAAAGAAAAAGAGCCGGAAGAAGAATTGCCTTTACCCCCTCCCCCAAAAGTTACCGAATAATATTATTATATAATAGTGAATATAAATCTTTAAATATTTCGACTTATTTAAGATACAATATGGTTAGTACAAAAGATAATGAAAAAGAAATGCTTTTCAAGTTAGATGAACTAAATAATAAAATAGATAAATTGATTGAAAAAAACAGAAAATTACCTCTTCTTTTTTAGAGTAACATATTTTTGATACAATTTCTTGTACTCATTTGATAGTATTTTCATTTGTTTAAGCATTTCCTCGTTTTCATAAGTAACAATATCAACCTTCTTTTTTTGATATTCATATTTCTTTTCCAGAATAAATTTTTCTAATGTTGCTGTAGTTACGACCACTAATGCAAAAATACTGATTAATAATTGTGCCTCAGAAGAAACTCTAAAAAAGTAATAAACACAAAAGAGTAAAACGATTTGTTCCAGAAAAAATAGGAACATAAAGAACAAAGTAAAAAGACCACTATTCTTATGAATAAACGTCCTTAGATAAAAACAAAATCTATCTAGCAAACTTAAACGAAAAAAAGAATAATTAGAACAAGTACAATTACTACTAAAGTTAATAACATGATAGTGGAAGAATTCCTCTTTTAATACTTTTTTCTGCTTATGAATAGCTATAATGAAAGCCACAATTAACCGCAATATTTAAATAGAATTCTTTGATTTTCTTAATTTATTGCCCCTGTGGCCTAGCGGTATGGCGTTGCATTGGTACGGATTAATTTCCAAAGATGCAGAGATCCCGAGTTCAATTTCCGTAAGGGAGTTACAAACCCGCGGTTTGAAAGTCTCGGCAGGGGCTTCTTTTTTTATTTTACTTTTTTTCAATAAACTTTAAAAACAAGACCATTCTTTGAACACTGCTTATCTCATTAGGCATAGCTTAGCCCCTTTGTGGGCATTTTGCTTTCCATTACCCACTATGGACCTAGTGCCATAGTACGGGCCCGGGAGGATAATTTTTACAACAGCAACCCTTTTGAGATAAGCAACTTCTACTCTCTACAAAAGAAATTCTTAAATAAGAAACAACTAAATAGATTTCATGCTTACTCAAATCTCTACAGAAATAAAATCAATGCTCAACCAATTCTCAGCAGAAGATAAAATCATTTTCAATAATAAAATGATTGATGTTAACAAAGATAATTTCCAAGAAATCACAGTAAATGAAAATAAAACAATCGCTTTCATCGATGGCGGACAAGCAGAAATTATTT
>CAZIMI010000055.1:0-7327 GCA_964540325.1 uncultured Methanosarcinales archaeon
AACTAATTCCAAGTCATGCGTGACAAGAATAATAGTTTTATGTTTTTGAGTATGTAATCTGGCAAGAAAATCCATTACTTGCTGACCAGACTTTGAATCCAAATTTCCAGTGGGTTCGTCCGCCAAAATAATTTCCGGATCGTTAACTAAAGCTCTAGCAATAGCCACTCTCTGATGTTGACCACCAGATAATTCATTAGCCTAATGAATCATTCTTTCTCCCAAATCAACCATGCGAAGAAGTTCTTCCGCTCTTTCTAATCTTTCTTTTTCAGAAACATTCTGAAAAATAGTGGGAAGAGTAACATTTTCCAAGGCTGTTAAAGTTGGAATCAAATTAAACTGTTGGAAAACAAAGCCAATCGTTTTTCCTCTTAATTGAGCTAAATCAGATTCAGATAACGTAGAAATGTCAATCCCTTCAAGGTAAATCGTTCCGCTTGTTGGAACATCTAAAACACCAACTTGATTCATCATTGTACTTTTACCGCTTCCACTCGGACCAACAATAACAACAAATTCTCCTTTATTTATCTCTAAATCTATTCCTTTAAGTACATCCAAAGACACTTTACCCATGTAATAAGTCTTCCAAACATCTTTAAGTCTAATTATTGGATGTTTCTTCGTTATTTTTTTCTTCATTTTTTAGTTTATTAGTAATGAGTTTTGAGTATTGGGTTTTGAGTTTTTTTACTCATTACTCATCACCCACAACTCACCACTATTTAATGTTTTATCTATTTTTCTATTCATACCTTAAGGAATCAACTGGATTTAATAAGGATGCCCTTCTTGCCGGAGCAATCCCCGATAAGACACCAATCAAAAATGAAAAGGTTAATGTCCCTAATACAAATAACCAATCTATTTTTATCATTAAAAATGCTGGACCTACTGCTTGTACAAAAGCAAACTCAGTTAATTTAGCAAAACCAATCCCTAAAGTAACTCCAATCAAACCTCCAAAAAACCCGTAAAGGCCAGATTCAACCAAAAACAAGTAAAGTACGTGAGAATTTCTAGCCCCAATCGCTTTCATTATTCCTATTTCTTTTGTTCTTTGTAAAACAGCGGTATACATTGTGTTCATAATTCCTATCCCTCCAACTAAAAGTGCAATCGCTGCAATCCCGATTAACACTATCTGCACAATGTCAAGAATTACTCCAAACGTTTCCATAAACTGTTCTGGAGTTTGAATTTCAAAATCTTCTTCTCCTTCGTCTAAGTTATGGTCTTCCCTTAAGTTCTCTTCAATATCTTCGGCAACGTTAAGAGGATTTTCCCCTAATGCTGATTGTGCAATAATAAAGTTCAACTCTTCACCAGAATCAAATACTTCTGTGTATGCATCCAAAGGAATAATGGCCGCCTGATCATCAGGGGGAGAACCAATCTTATCTAAGAACCCTACTACTTTAAATTCCTTAGTATGTAACAAAATTTTATCTCCCAATTCCACTCTTTTTTCAAACAAATTATTTAAAGAATGTTCATAACCCAATATTGCTTTAAACTTATCACCTTTTCTCAACAATCTTCCTTCTGCCATACCATAAGTCTGAGCATCCCACACTAAAGCTCTCTCTTCAGGATCAGTGGATATCCCAGAAATAAAACCATAATGAACCTGATCATTAAACTCAAATTTAGCGAAAGCTTGCGAAAGGCCGGTAGCCATTTTCACTCCAGAAGTCTTCTTGATTACTTCCAAATCATCTTCATTAAGCAGTTCGGAAGATCCCATCCCAAAAAATCCCCCTTTAGGGAGAATAAACAATTTATCTTTTCCCAAAGCGGAAAACTGTTTCTCAATCGCATTCTCTAAACCTTGCCCAAGAGTAATTAAAGAAACAATAGCAGCAATACCAATAAAGATTCCGATAAGAGTTAACCAACTACGTAACTTCCTCCTTCTGATTTCTTTCAATGGTATTTTAAAATAATCTTTTATCATTGTTTTATTGGTTTTGGGTTTTGGGTTTTGAGTAATGGGTTTTTATCATCAAACTTTGATACTCTGAATTAATTTGTTCAACATTTTTGATATGGTTTCAATATCTCCATTAATTTTGGTATATATTCCAATATTAATATAATCTAAATCTTTTGCAAGATTTATTAGGGTTTCTACTTCTTTTGCAGATCCAAAAGCAATAAAAAGAAACCTCTTTAATTCTTTTTTAGTGCCTCTTCCACAACCTTCAGCAATATTTAATGAAATTGAAACACCCGCTCTTCTTATTTGTGAAGTTAATCCGTATTTCTCTTCTTCTGGAAACTTAATTTTATAAATACTTAAAGCAAAGTTATAAGCTTCTTTGTACACATTCAAGTTATTTGGATTTTGCATTTTTTTAATTGGTTTTGGGTATTGGGTTCTGAGTTCTGAGTATTTGTTTTTTTACATAAAAACTGACAAAGATCAGTTTTTAGTACTAAAAATCAATCTTTGTTGATTTTTATGTACCCATTACCCATAACTCACTACCCATTACTAATTTCATTTCCTTAACGCATCCACCGGTTTCAAAGCTGCTGCCTGTTTTGCAGGTAAGGCCCCAGATAAAGCCCCAACAATAAAACCAAACATTAACATCCCAACAAGTAATCCTAAATTAAAATCTGCTTTAATTAAAAAACTACCATAAATCTGAAAAGCAATCAACTCTACAGACTTACTAATTCCAAAACCAATACTTACACCAATTATTCCTCCCACTAAACCCAACATACCTGCCTCAATAATAAATACAGATAAAATTTCCCAATTTCTAGCTCCGATAGCTTTCATTATTCCTATTTCTTTTGTTCTTTCCAATACAGCGGTATACATTGTGTTCATAATTCCAATCCCGCCAACAACTAAAGAAATTGCCGCAATTCCCACTAAAACGCCTTGTACAATCAATAAGATAGTAGTTAAAGTAGCTAAAAGGCTTTCCGGTGTTTCAATAGTAAAATCCTCCTTGCCTTCTTCAACATCACGATGTTTTCTTAACTCTTTTTTTACTCTTTCTGTAATCAACCCTACATCTTCTCCCGCACCAATTTTAGCGGGAATGATATCAAAAGTTTCTTCAACACCCAAAATTTCTCGAAATGCTGCTTCAGGAATAACTAAAGTTTCATCCTGTTGTGGATTACCTGACTTTTTTAAGATACCAACAACTTTAAAGTCTACATCTTCAATCAAAACTTTATCTCTTAACAATAAACTTTTGTCAAAAAAATCTTCAGCAAAGTTATGTCCAATCATTACTTTGTATTTGTCCCCTTTTTTTAACAATCTGCCCTGACCAATCTTATAATTATTAGCTTCTATAGCTAAAGCGATATCTTCACTATCTTTAGGCATAGAAGCTGCGTAAGAATACTCTACTTGTTCATTAAATTCTACTTTAACTGACCTCACTAACCTTCCCACAACATTATCGACACCTTTAACTTTTCCAATAACTTCTTCATCGTCTTTTGTTAACGGCACCTCCACTCCTGTTCCCGGCGGACCAAAACCAGAACTGATTCCCTGAACAATAATTTTATCAGAACCTAAACTTACAAACTGTTCACCGATTGCTGTCTTTAAACCTTGAGAAAGAGAAACAAGAGCCACTACTGCAGCAATACCTATAAAGATTCCCAGCATAGTCAGCCAAGAACGCATCTTACGCTGCTTAGCACTTCTAAATGCTAACTTAAAATAATCTTTTATCATTCTCTTTCCTACTAATAAGAAAGCCCCATATTTTAATATTATTGTCCTCTACTTACTTCTTTTTTTTTTGCCAAAAGA
Organism: uncultured Methanosarcinales archaeon; assembly: GCA_964540325.1. Taxonomy (GTDB): domain Archaea; phylum Nanobdellota; class Nanobdellia; order Woesearchaeales; family GW2011-AR9; genus JABJOX01. The sequence goes on from CAZIMI010000055.1 coordinate 3,800, forward strand.
CAATCTTTTTTTCCATTTCTTAGAAAATGTTTCAGGATCTTTCTTATGACTTCGATAAAGAATAATACCAGCCACAATTAAAATAATGAACAACAGATAAGCCAAACTATTACTTGTTTCCAAAACACCGAACTTCTTTAGCTGTGAAGAAGAATACAAGTTCATTTCTAAATCAAACTGCTGTTGAAACGGTTTATTATTTGCGTCAGTATATTTCAATCGTACAGGGATGTGCAAAGTTTTAACTTTCTTGTTAACATAAATATCAATCTCTTCACTTTCAGTATCATCAGAGTCAACATCACCAAGATAATAATAATCGGTGGTGGAAACTAATTGATAATCGTCTGAAGGCAATAAAAATAATTCTAAGAACTTTACGTCAGAACTTCCGGCATTAGCAATTTCTAAGGTTACTTTCCCGGCAGTACTTTTTTGTAAAACTGAACTCTTTTTAATGTAAGCTTTTAATTTAGGAATGTCTCCCACCGTTATCGCTAAAATATCGTCAATCGAATAATCATTTCCCTTTTCATCGCTATAAGTTATATTTAACGGAACTTTATATAATCCAGGAGTTGCATCCGGATCAGCCATAATCTTAAAAGTTAACGAGTTTTGATATCCAGAATTAAGTTGGGCAATTCTTCTCTCTGAAGATGACTGGTACGGAGCAAGAGGCAAAGCACTATTAGCAAAGTTTAATTTAAACTTAATATCTTTTAACAAAGAATCTGCCTGATTTTTAACCATAACACTAACTTCTGCAGTTTCGCCAGGAGCAATCTGTTTTGGTTCAGAAGTAATAGAAGTGATATCCAATACTGCATCATGTGTTTGAATATCAATTAAAAAATCGTCGTTATCATAACTAATTATGTTTGTACCAAATTGAATTTCCAATTCCAATTCCGTTTCTTCTTCAACTGCACTATCTGCAACTTTAAGTTTAAATTCAACAATTTCTGCATCTGCTCCTGTAGAAGTTGCTCTTAATTTTCCAATATTTTTTTCTGTATCGTCACCATAAACAGAAAAAGGAAACTTAGGCATTATTTTAACAATAACATCGTCATTAGATTCTTTACCATCATTCTCAATCTTAAATTTTACAGTTACAATCTGACCTGGTTCTACCGGATCTGGATCTTGAGATTGTAAAGTTACTTGTAATTGTACAGAATCTCCAACACTTAAGGCGTTTGCACCAGCATAAACTAAAGGAACTAACAACAATACAAACAACGCAACAATCAAAAATATTAACTTCTTCATCTCTACACCTTTTTTCTAACAATAAAAAATAAAATGAACTTTATAAATCTATTGGTTCCAAAAACGTTTATGGTAAAGCACAGCCAGTTTTTTGTGCTAATGCAGAGAACTGTTGTGTCCCACTTAATGAAGAACCATCAGCAAAAAACCAAATTGGAACCCCTTTAATATTCATTTCAGCACATTTTTTTTGCTCAACACTACACTCAATATAATTTATTTTGTCAAAAGATCCACCAAACATTTCCTTTTGATTTTTACAATGACCACAATTATAAAGTCCGTACATCTCAGCTCCTTTTTCGTTTAAACAAGCAGCAAACTTATCTAACGAACCCGGTGTTTCTTCACCACAAGCAAGCAAAAAAATACTGCCAATCAATACTACAATCAATAATAAAAGTTTAACCATTTTCACTTTATCATACCTCTTTCATTTTGCTTTTCCAATCTCTTCAACTGCTTCCGGATTTGCTAAGGTTGACAAATCTCCAACCTTTTCACCCAAAGCCTTAGCTTTAATAATTCTCCTCATTATCTTTCCTGACCTTGTTTTTGGTAAGTCTGAAACAAAAAATATCTCTTGTGGTTTAACTATTTTTCCAATTTCTTCAGCAACATGCTTTTTTAATTCATCCCTTAATGTATCACTTAAATCTATCCCTTTGCGAACAATAACATAAGCAGTAATTGATTCCCCTTTGATAGGGTGCGGTTTACCAATAACTGCTGCTTCAGCAACAGATTCATGACTAACCAAAGCAGATTCAATTTCTGAATTTCCAACCCTATGACCTGCAACACTTAAAACATCATCAGATCTGCCCTGAATCCAAAAATTGCCCTCCTCATCTTTACGGGCAATATCTCCAGCAGAATAAACATCTTTAAACTGGTCCCAATAAGTTTTTTGATATCTTTCCGATTCTTTGTAAATTCCCCTTAACATTGCCGGCCAAGGTTTAAGCAAAACTAAATTACCGCCTGCATTTTCTACCGCTTCTCCTTTTTCATTAAAAATTGCTGCTGAGAATCCAGGTAAAGGTTTAGTTGCTGATCCCGGCTTTAAATCCGTTATTGGTAAGGGAGCAATTACATGTGATCCAGTTTCTGTCTGCCACCAAGTGTCCATGATTTGACATTTTTTATTTCCAATATAAGTGTGATACCAAATCCAAGCTTCAGGGTTGATTGGTTCGCCAACAGAACCTAAAAGTCTTAACGAAGACAAATCATGTTTTTGAGGATACTCTTCCCCATAACGCATAAATAACCTGACTGCAGTTGGAGAAGTATATAGTACAGAAACTTTGTGCTTTGCAATCAGTCCCCACCACCTATCTGGTTGAGGATAAATCGGGGCACCTTCGTACATTAAAGAAGTTACACCTAATATTAAAGGTGCATAAACAATGTAAGAATGACCAGTAATCCAACCTATGTCTGCTGCGCACCACCACACATCATTTTCTTTTAAATCAAAAACCCATTTTAATGTTAGAGCAGTGCCTAAAGCATACCCTGCATGAGCATGAATAATTCCTTTTGGTTTTCCAGTAGTTCCAGAAGTGTAAAGGAAAAATAGAGTGTCATTTGCGTCAGTCTTTTCAGTTTCACATTCAGAAGATTGTTTTTCTAATAGTTCATGCCACCACAAATCTTTCTTTTCATTCCAAGAAACCCCTTCTTTAGTTCTTTGATAAACAATTACTTTTTCTACAGAATTAACATCTTCTAAAGATTCATCAGTTTGTTTTTTTAAGGGCACAGTTTTTCCGTTACGATAAAAAGAATCACAAGTAATAACAACTTTTGCTTCACAATCAATCATCCTGTCTTGGAAAGCTTTTGCTGAAAACCCGGAAAAAACTACCGAATGAATTGCTCCAATTTTTGCACAAGCCAACATCGCTATCGGTAATTGAACAATCATTGGCAAGTATATTCCAACTCGATCCCCTTTCTTAATTCCAAGTTCTTTAAGAGCGTTAGATAATTTATTAACTTCTTGATAAAGTTGTTTGTAAGTTATCTTTTCAACTTCTCCGGGTTCACCTTCGAAGATGTAAGCTACTTTGTCTGAATTTTTATGTTTATCTAAAGCATCTTCAACAATATTATACTTTGCACCAGTAAACCATTTCGCATAAGGTAACTTCCAGTCCAAAACTTTTTGATAATCCTTTACAGAAATAACATCTTTAGCAACTTCTCCCCAAAACCATTCTATATCTTGAGATTTTTCTAATAATT
>CAZIMI010000056.1:0-7324 GCA_964540325.1 uncultured Methanosarcinales archaeon
AAACTTTTTCAGTAGAAATGAATTTCCCTTCTTTTAGTTTGCTGACTCTTCTCTGAAAACTCTTATAGCTCATTTCTCCGCCTTTCTTACCATAAGCAGTATAAATGTCGCCAATCCTTTTCCCAGAGTTTTCTTTTACCAAATTTAAAATCAGCAATAAATCTGCATCCAACCCCTCTTTAGGTTTAATATGAAATTCGTCTGCTTTTCTAACTGCTTCCGCTACATGAGGTAAAGTAATCTTACGAGAACTTCTTTCCTCTGCCAAATTGCCAGCTTCTTTCATCAGATATAAACCTACACGAACATCCTGCACAGAAGTACATTTTTCTACAATTTCAACAAAGGCTTCATCATCCCAACAACTTTGGACAAAAGCGTATTCCCTTCTTTGTTTTAGAATTCCGGCAATTTCCGCTTCACTGTAAGGCAGAAAACTTAAAAACTCGGGGTTAAGTCTGCTTCTAATTCTCTCATCCATCTCTGAATAAGAATCACGATAGTTTGTTAACAAAATAATTGACTTCCGATAAATGTCTTCCAAAATAGTATAAATGAAATCAGTATCTTCCAATTTATCAACCTCATCAAAAACAAACACTACCGCTTTTTTGTTAAGATTATCTTTAATTAAAGTGAAAAGTTCAGAAGTTTTTTTATTTTGTAAGAATTTAAAGCCCAGGTTTTCACAAATTCTAAAAAAAATTTTGTAAGTAGTATTTTCTTTCCAACAATTGATATAAATGGGAACAACTTGATCAGTTTCTTCTTCCAATTCTCTCAAGACATGTTTGCAGGCAGTAGTTTTTCCCACTCCGGGAACACCATAAACAAATAAATTTCTACCATTATGTCCCTGTAAAAGTGGACGGACAGCAATCGCAAACTGTTTCTGTTCATTCTCACGATATTTCATAATCTTAGGCTGAAAATCATAATCTAGAACAACTGTATCCCTGAACAAAGTCTCACCGCTTTTCAACATCTCTTTAAACATCGACATAAAATAACAAAAATGGGAAGTTATTTATATTAATTGTGTATTTCCACTTACATTAAAAAGGTGATTTAGTTGGATTTACATAAGAGAACTATATTAAAAACTATTACTTGGCGGTTTGCAGCAGTTATCATCACAATTTTAGGGGTTTACATTTTTAACCATTCCTGGACAATGTCTATTAGTGCAGGAATTATTATCAATATCATTAAAACAGTTCTTTATTATCTTCATGAACGGATTTGGGCTTCTGTTCATTGGCAATATATTAAGAAACATGAAACCCACCTAAGAACTTTTGTTAAAACATTTTCCTGGAAAATAATTACTGTTATTGTGACTTCAGCGGTGATGCTCTTTTATGTCAATTGGAAGATTGCCTTGATTTCTGGGTTTAGTATTAATTTTGTGAAAGCAATTTTCTATTATGGGCATGAAAGAATCTGGAACTCAATTAGGTATGGTAGAAAAAATCATAATCTTATTCCCGTAAAGCAAATTTAATTTTTGTTTTTCTTCTCAAGTCCTCAGCCATGAAATGTCTAGAATGTCTTTTAAGAACGTATAAAGGAGAGATAAACTGATGTTGCTCTTCTTCACAACTAAAATTTGAATATCTTTCTGCTAGGTCGTGACCCAACTCGTTAGCTAAAATTGCATCCGCACCCAATCCTGCTAAACGAAGAACAGTAGATATTTCTTTCAATTTGTAATACTGATGATCTCCAATAAAAGGCCGAGTATTAGTTGTTAGAAACTCCTGTGGACCAATATTATTAACAATTCTTCTTTGAATTGAATCATAACTCTGTCCAGCAAGCCAAGAATGGGTACAATAAATGATTCTTCTTTCAGGTGAACCATAAAACTTTTTTGTCTTTGAACAAAAATTACCCTCGTCTGACCAAGCAGCAGTTTTGCCTAAGGTTCCAATAGTATCACCGCCATCATCTGTTAATAATTCCATCATTTTATCAAAGGAAACAAAATCCCCGATAATTTTCTTAATGTCCACTTTAACTTTAGTGGGATCATTTTTTACCTCTCTTGCTTTACCACAATAAACTTTAACAATATTTGGCAACCATAAAGCATCAGCAAAAGGATCAGTAAAAGTACGATTACCTTTATCAACAGACTTAGATAAAAGTCTGGCCCCGCCATTTTCTAAATATTCTGTTCCAACAAGTGAACTATGATGTAAAATATAATCGGCAAGAACAGCATGAGGACTAATTGATTTGAATACTTTCCTACCTAAAGCTTGAACTTTTGGATTATCCATATCAACATGTTCGGGAATTTTAACATCTTTAGGATCAAGACTTCTTGCTACTTTCTCTAACAAATCTGGACGTTCTCGATGAATTAATCCTGATTCCAAAGCAAAATAACCAGCAATTCTCGGGGAATGTTCATGAACAGTAATTACTTGATCACATCCTGCTCCAAATAAAGTCCGAGCATGTAAACGCACAGTAGTTAATTCCCCTTTAGCTTTTTCATCATCCCCAGGACCACGATCTTGTCTAGCATGTGGAAAGTCTGTTGCTAAGATTACAACTTTATCTGCACCATTTTCCTTTGCAGCTTGTGAAGCCATTGCTGCCCGATAAATTGTTCCCTCTTGATCTTCACCGGGACTAGGGATAACGATTTGATAAACATTTTTCCCATTGAGATTGTCTGGTTTATCTCCACCCAAAGCAAAACGAGGACAGAATTCTCCCACCGAAAAAATTCTGGGATCCATTGCAGAATAAGTTAAATCTAGTCCACGGAATCCTAAAGTTCTTTCTGCAATTTTTGTTGCCAGTTCCATGTGGGTTAAAGAAGGCGTACCGACCACTAAGTTACTAACAACATCATCAATCACGGATTTATCTTCAAAGTTCATAGCGATAAGAAAAAAGAATAAATTATCTTATTTAAACAATTATATCCTTTGATAGATATATTAATTATCCTTTAACAATTGTTCCTCTGAAACCTTCTAAATCATCAGCAAGAATTTTATCTAATTCAGATTCTTGACAGATGTAAAGTATAATAAACTTATTCTCTAAACCTAACTTTGCTGCTAAGGGATCTAATGGTGTATTTAATCTAGGAATCCATTTCGTGCCAACTAAATCAACCATCTTTTGCCAAGTTGCTTCCGGAAGATCTTTTGCCTCTTCCAATTTTTGATGTTTCTCTTCTTTAGACAAATCTTTAATTTTCAATGGAGATAAATCTTTAACAACTTCAAAATCACTTATTTTAATAACTTTTTCTGCACCATAAGTTACTGCTAAAGTCATTGTAACGTAATCTGTACTGTTACCTGGTTTCCATCCACCAGCAAAATAAATTCTGTAACCTGAAACTTTCTTTGTTGGATCTTTGATTACATCAGGACAAACAAATTCAACTTGTGCTTCTTGAAATCTTTTTATTACGTATTCTGCATTTTCCCAAGTTGCTTCAATACCCAACCAATCTTTCCGTTCATCATCTGCGTTTGGTTCTTCACTAACTTTTTTTGCAGCAAGTGCACCGCCGCCAATAATAATCATAAACTCTTGATCAGAATATTTTTTAGTTAACTCAATTAAATCGTCAATAAATTTATCATCACGAGTTTCTGGAGTAGGACTAACTTTTGACCCACCATATTTGATAATGTTCATTTTTCCCTCTGGACAAAAAATGAACGACCAAAATTATTTTTAATTTTGTGTATGTTCATAAAAGAAAGAAAAGAAAATGTTGTTTATTAATGTTGTGTAAAAAAAGAAAGAATCAATGAAACTTCTTTTCCAAAGTGTAACCTTTCTCTGCCAGCAGAAAAGCAACCCAATGAGCAACAACCGCATCTTTAACAGCAATCCCAGTTACTCTAGGCAGCAAATCTTCTGCATTTCTATCTCCAAACGTGATACTTCCATCTTCACCAACAATTGGTCCAACATCTTTTAAAAGATTATAGAGTTCTGTTCCCACGTCAAGATTGGCTGGAACTAATTCGCCACTTCCTTCTCTTCGTCTGTAAGGTAAAGCCACCCATTCTCCTGTTTTATGTTCAGGACTTACTGCTTTTGCTACCTCAACGCAATCGTTCCCAAAGATACTATAAGGCAAGTCTCCTTTTTCTACTTCAAACAAAAACCCTTCTTCTTCCATGAGAGGGTTAGTTTGGTAATGTACATTTACTTTCTTTTCTAATTTCATTTTTATTTATCTCCGTTTCGTTTTTATTCCAACTTAATCGTATAAGTTGGTCCTTTCTTTCCATCTTTGTCAAGCCAAGCAACTTCTACTATATCATCTGCTAAAGCTTCTAAACCAATACAGTCATGGTACATCAAATCATGTTTATCGAAACGAGCATCACGTTGATCCCTAGTAACTATTTTATTTGTTACAATTTCTTCAACCTCGCCTTCCTCACCAGGAAAGTATACTACTGCCCATTCAGTTGTTCCAACACCGCCACCATATCCGTTCCAGTAACGTGCTTCCCATTTAGCTGCCACTACTTTATAATTCCCTATTTCTAAGTATTCTACGTCAGTAGGATGTTCATTGTAACGTCCCCCGCCCCTTCCTTGAGAAACTGGTTTTAGCATTTCTTCAACTCCTGGCAAATGTTCCTCTGCTTCAGCCATTTTTTCTTCTAATCCATTTACAATTCTTCTCATTTTCATTCCCCCATTAACACATTAAATTTTCTTCAGTAACAATTATATGTTGAATGACCCTATAAGGTACTTTGCCCTCATTCAAGATACGCAGTTCTGCTCTTGACCAATCGTTTAAGATATCTTCCCAACTATCGTAAGTTTTAACTTCCTCGCTGCCAGCATACAATAATGCCCTTGCACCGGTTTCCATGAACCTTTGCTGGAAATAATCTTCGTTCAGTCTCAGTAGAGAAAGGCCGCATAGTTCTCTTTCTTCAGGGCTTCTTCTAAGATAATCACGAAATCCGATTGGTTCAGTTAATTCTGTCATTTTTGTTTCTCCAATTTCATTTTGCAAACTTTTTAACATAACAGCACATATGCTGCTCCCGTACCACTTCCTCTCGGTTCTTCTCTAGTCATTCTGTAACGCTTTCTTTCTTTAAGTTGTAGCCATCTATCCTGTTCAGCTCTAAGCTGGGTATAGTGTGCTTTTCTACTTTCTAAATCAATTTTTTCATAGTACTCATTGATCACACCCATACAAATCCGCTTTACCGTCTCCATGGAACCGAATCCGCCTCTTAATTGCCACTCCAATTCTTTTGCCCTAGCTTCTTCCCCACCTTTTTCTTTCAAGACTTCTAGCGTCTCTCTCGCAAGAGCACATAGTTCTCCCGTACTATCCATTTTCATTTTGGAAAGTTTTTCCAGCCTTTTGTCCAGATTTGTCATTTTTATTCATCCCAAAACTTAATCTTCTTCTTTTTCCACACAGAGTTATCTTCCCAAGTTTGTCTCCAAGATTTCAGGGGGCTTTTCCTCTTTCGATGGTAAACATCTTGAATATGATCGATAAAACCGTCACCATTTGTGTCCGTTTTAACAAGGGATAAATAAGATAAAAAACCGTCAGAGCTATATTCATACCATTCGCTGTCATATTTACTATAACAAAGACAATCATCTTTTCTGTGGTAACAAGGGCCTTTTTCACAAACATAAATTGGCGGTTTATCTTTCTCGTAAGCTCTAATGTTTCTCTTAAGTTTCTCACCTTTGTTGCTGTCTTTAGTTCTCCTAATTATCCTTCCTTTTTTGTCGTACTCATATTTTTCCCAAGAAACCGGTCTTTTACCAACATCATACTTCATACTCTCTACTAAATTATTCTGGGAGTTATACTTGTACTCTTTCGTCCATTCCATTATTACTTTATCAAGAGAAGCACCTGAATTTCTTCTACGGCCCTCACCTTCTTCAATCAGATTACCATGGGAGTCAAATATTCGGAAATTAATAGTATCTAAAGTGACAACACTCATTTTAACAAGATTATTTTTAGAATCATATTCATTCTCTCTTATTCGCTGAGGCTTTTTAGGAATACCATTTAACACGTAACCTTCGCTTTCTCTGATTAAATTACCGGATTGATTGTATTCATAATTATGAACATATAATCTTTTACCAGGACCATATGGACTAAAGTCTGTATCACCCACAATATTTCTTCCAGGAACTTCCGGACTAAGATCAATAGTTTCTTTAACCAGTTTCCCCAAATCATTATATTCTCTTGTCCTCAAGTCAGTAGTAATTTCTTTATCAATCCCTAACACGTCTAAAACTTTTTTATTAGTCCCAATGACTTTTGAAGATTTATATTCTATTGGTCTTCCCAAATCATCATATTCAACAACTATTTGAGGAGAATACTTCACTTTATTACTCCCAATAGTCCGAGAACTTAACTTATTGGGTTCCACTATAGTTCTGACGGGAACTCCTTCGTTAGTGTAGATACGAGTCACAACATCGCGAACACGGCCTTTATAGTCGCAGCGAGATTCTTTAACTACTTTATATTTACCAAGATTAGATTCAAATATTTGAGTAGTATCTTTTTCAGAACCAGAACACATTAAAACTTCTTCACCACAACCAGCGCTTAATCCACCCAAAGCTAGCGCTACAATTCCGGTCCCTAATTTTCCCAGGAAACTTCTCCGACTCATTTCCTTCTCAGTTTTTTCTTCTAATTCTGTCATTTTTCATCCCATTTTAAGTTATCAAATCGATTAATTTCCCTACTCCATAACCTAATGCATAACCAACCACTAACTCGCCCCCACAAACAGCCGCACCAACCGCTGGAGCAGCAAAAATCCCCTCTAATTCCTCACGTGACGGATAGGCTTCATCAGCACCCATAAACATACAAGCTGTCCACTTAGAAAACGTCGCAAATGATACTCCTGCAAGAACATGATCCAAAGTTGAGTCCATATCAAATGGGATTCCTAAACCAGTCATCAATCCACGATATCCTCCATAACCAATAGTGTAAAGATCGGTCACTAGTCCAGCCATAAAGAGTTTACCTTCTAAGTCAGTCATATTGATTCCTCCATTTTCTTTTCTAAAGTGTAACACATTTTCTTTCCAGTTTCTTCTGCATACATGGGTTTACAAACTAATTCTCTTTCCTGTTCATCTTTACAATAAATTGTTGGAGTTCCATGATCTATCTCTAATCGAGTTTCTGATTTACAAACCTCTGGCACTCCAATTGTAGTAAGTGAATAATCTGTACTAGGAACATCTTCTTCCTCTTCATCATCACAAGCAATTAACTTTAAAGACAAAACAGTGCCAA
>CAZIMI010000057.1:0-7312 GCA_964540325.1 uncultured Methanosarcinales archaeon
CTGTCTGAAAAATTATTTGGCGATGAGGATCCGATTGGAAAGACTGTTTTAGTAGCCAGAACGCGGCCATTAAGCAAGACAAAACATCATGTTATCTTACAGATCATTGAGAAAGAGGATAAAAAACTTGAAAAGAAAACAACTAAAGATAAAGTTGAAGTTGAAAAAGCGGAAAATAAAGAACAGATAAAGGAGAACGTAAACGAAAAATGAAAGCTATCAGTAGTAGTATAACTAAGGCCTTGCCTGTACAAGCACAAATTAATACTTGCGACAATTCAGGAGCAAAAGTACTAAAAATTATTGCTGTTAAAGGGCACAAGACCGTTAAAGGTAGAATGCCTTCAGCGGGAGTGGGCGATTTCATTTTCGCTTCTGTTAAGAAAGGGAAATTAGAAATGCGTAAAACTGTTGTTCCCGCTATCGTTGTCAGACAAAAGAAAGAATATCGCCGTGCAGACGGAACAAGGATAAAGTTTGAAGATAATGCCGCTGTGGTTTTAAAAGATGATAAAGGTAATCCAAAAGGAACAATATTTAAAGGGCCGATTGCTAAAGAAGTAGCTGAACGTTGGCCAGCAGTGGCTAAGGTGGCCAATATTATAGTTTAATGATTAATGGAAATAAAATGGTAAAAAACAGTTTTGCATCAACGTGGAAAAGTAGTATACAACCAAGAAAACAGCGTAAGTATAGATTTAACGCTCCTTTACACTTAAAACAAAAGTTTTTACATATTCATTTATCTGCGGATTTGAGAAAAAAGTATGGATTAAGAAATGTTCAAATAAGTAAAGGCGATAAAGTTAGAATCATGAGAGGAAAGTTCGCTAAAAAAGAAGGTAAAGTTGAGCGGGTTAGCTTAAAGTATGAAAAAGTTTATCTTACTGGTATTGAAATAATTAAAAAAGAAGGAACAAAATTGCCTGTCCCTTTAACACCTTCAAACTTAATGATTATCGATTTAAACTTGGGCGATAAGAAAAGGAAAGCTAAGTTAGAAAGTAAAATCAAGTCTCCTAAAAGTAAAGATGATAAAACTGAGAATAAAATACAAGAAAAAATAGAAAAGAAAGTTGAGGATAAAACACAATGAAGAATCACTTAAAGCGAATAGCTTCGCCAAGAACTTGGACAATTGACCGTAAAAAGAACGTATTTATTACTAGACCTAAACCCGGCGCACATCCATTTGAAAACGGTTTACCGTTAGGGACCATTATTCGTGATCATTTAAAATTTGCTTCTACCACCGGAGAAGCTAAGAAAGCTTTAAACAATAACGAGATTTTAGTTGACGGAAAAAGAAGAAAAGATCATCGTTATCTTGTAGGGTTGTTTGATGTTTTAACTTTCCCACAACAAAACAAATCTTTCCGCTTATTGTTTGATAAGAAAGGAAGAATAATCGTTACGGAAATTGATAGTAAGGAAAGTAATCTTAAACCTTGTAAAATTGTTGGAAAAACAATCTTGGCAAAAAAAAGATTACAATTAAACTTACATGACGGAAAAAATATAATCGCTGATCTGAAAGCAAAAGTAGGAGACACTTTACTTTTAACTTTACCTAAAATGGAAATTAAAGAAGTTTTACCTTTAGAAAAAGGTGCCCCGGTTTTCCTTACTAAAGGAAAACATAGTGGTGATGTTGGCAAATTTAAAGGAATGAAAAATAATGAAGCTGTTTATAGTAAGGGTAAAGAAGATATTGAGACAGCTAAAGAGTACTTATTTGTTATTGGTAAAGATAAACCTTTAATTGAGATTAATAATTAAGATATAAAAAATGGATACAGAAAATAAAAATCCGGAACCTGAACAACAGCAACAACAGATTGAAAACTTAATGAAAAAAATTAAGGTTGCTAAAATTACTTTAAACATCGGTGCGGGTAAAAATGAAGATTTGTTAAAGAAAGGTCTAAAACTGTTACAAAAATTATCGCCTTTAACGCCTGTTAAAACTGTTACCAAGAAGAGAATTCCTGGCTGGGGTTTAAGACCGGGATTAGCTATTGGTTGTAAAGTTACTGTTAGAAAGAACCCAGAAGAGTTACTGAAAAAGCTTTTAGTAGCTAAAGAAAATATCTTAAAAGAAAAATGTTTTGATAATCAAGGTAACTTTTCCTTTGGTGTTCCTGAATATATTGATATTGAAGGATTGGAATATGATCCGGATTTGAAAATCTTAGGTTTAGAAGCGGCTGTAACTTTAGAACGGCCAGGTTATCGAATCAGAAAAAGAAGAATATTACCTCAAAGAATTGGTAAAAAACATATTATCACTAAAGAAGAAGCAATTAATTTCATGAAAGAAGGATTTAAAGTGGAGGTTAACTAGAAAGAATGACTACCAGCGACCATCGTAAAGCTTTCAAACAACTGGATGCTAAACCGATTAAAAAAGCCAAGTACATTAAATTTAACCAACCTAAAGATAGATCTTGCGGGATTGCGTTAAGAAAATGTAAAAACTGTGGAAGGAACAGAGGCCATATCAACAAGTATGGATTACATCTTTGCAGGCAATGTTTCCGGGAAATGGCTTTAGGTCTTGGTTTTAAGAAGTTTAGTTAACGAGGTATGAAAAATGTTAAACGACCCTTTGGCAGCAGCCTTAACAAAAATATTGAACGCAGAAAAGATTGGGAAGAAAGAAGTAGTTGTTAGGCCCGCCTCCAAAATGATGAAGAAAATATTGACAATTATGAACGAACATCGTTATATTGGTGATTCCGAAGAAATGGAAGAAGGCCAAAATAAAGCTTTGAAAATTAGTTTACTTGGAAATGTTAACAAATGTGGTGTAATCAAGCCTAGGTTTTCAGCCAAACATAATGGTTTTGAAAAATGGGAAAAACGTTATCTTCCAGCCCATAATTTTGGGATTTTGCTTGTTTCCACATCTTTGGGAGTTATGACTCATTTTCAAGCTAAAGAAAAGAAAGTTGGAGGTAAGCTTTTAGCTTATTGTTATTAATTATGAAAATCGACCTTAAACAGGAAATTGAAATCTCAGAGGGAGTTACAGTAGAACTTACTGGAACCACCATTAAAGTTAAAGGTCCAAAAGGCGAAGTAGAAAGAGATTTTGTCCATCCAAAAATTAAGATTGTTAATGAACCTGGTAAAATTACTTTAAGTTCAGATAAAGCTACAAAAAGAGAAAAAACAATCCTGAGTACTTTCGTATCACATATTAAAAATATGTTGGAAGGAGTGCAGGAACCACACTTTTACAAATAAAAAATTAGTTCCGGACATTTTCCGATGCACGAGGCTGTTTCCGGAGAGGAAATTGTAATTAAGAACTTTCTGGGGGAAAGTGTTCCCAGAAAAGTTGGGCTAGTTAAAGGAACAGAAGTTAAAGTTGATGGTAACGAAATAACAATCAGCAGTGTTGATAAAGAAAAAGCAGGCCTAATGGCTGCAAAAATAGAAAACCTTTGCCGGGTATCTAACCGTGACATTAGAATCTTTCAGGACGGTTGTTACATTACCCATAAAGCAGGTAAAGATTTAGTTTAATAATTAAATAATATTGACAAAAATGGCAGAAAAAGAATTACTGGAACTGAAAAGAAAAATTAAGAAAACTAGACCAAAGTTTGTTGTTAAAGAGTCTAAGTTTTCTGCCCGAGTTAAAAGTAGATGGCGTTTTCCGAGAGGAAAACATTCAAAAGTTAGACAAATGCATCGGGGCAGACCTAAGCTAGCAGGTGCTGGATTTAGAAGTCCTCAAGCAGTTCGTGGTTTACATTTGTCTGGATTAGAACCGGTAATTGTTAGTAATCTTAAAGAATTAGCAGCAATTAAGCCTGAACAAGGTATAATTATAGCTAAGGTTGGAAATAAAAGAAAATTGGATATTTTAAAATTGGCTTTAGAGAAGAAAATTTCAATACTTAATATTAAAAATGTTGAATTGATAATCAAAAAAATAGAAGAGGACTTTTCATCCCGGAAGAAAATTAAGCAGGAAAAATCAAAAGAAAAAACTAAGAAAGAAGCAGAAAAAGAAAAGAAAGCTGAAGAGAAAAAGAAAAAAGAAACTGAAGAAAAAGAAGGAAAAGGGGAATTAGATGAAAAGTTGAAAACACAGGAAGAGGAAGTTAAAGAACAAAAGAAAGATATTGAAAAAACAATCATTAAGAAACAATAATTAAAATGAAAAGCAAAAAAAGATTAGCAGCAAAAATTTTGGGCACTTCACCCAAAAAAGTGAAATTTGCAGCTGATGCTCTCGAAGATATTAAAAAAGCGATCACCCGTTCAGATTTGAGGGGATTGATTGCAATTAAAAGTATCACTAAAAACAAAAGTAACCATCAATCAAGATCAAAAGCTCGGAAAATAGCTACTCAGAAAAGTAAAGGGAGAAGAAAAGGTAAAGGAAGTAAGAAAGGTTCCAAACATTCTACTTTGCCAAGAAAAACAAAATGGATTAACCGAGTTAGAGTACAACGAGTCTTTTTGAAAGAACTAAGAGAAAAACAATTAGTTTCAGCAAAGAACTACCAAATGCTTTACAGGAAAGTTAAAGGTGGCTTTTTTAGGAACAAAAGGCACATTAAACTTTATTTAACAGAATATCACTTAATTGAAAAGACTGAGAAGAAATAATATGGCCACAAAAAAACCAAAAACAGTTTTGTACCGGAGAAGAAGGGAAGGGAAAACCAATTATCCGAAAAGGTTAAAGCTATTATTAGCTAAAAAGCCTCGTTTAGTTGTCCGTCTAACAAACCGGAAAATAATTGTTCAATTAGTAGAATTCAATAATCAAGGGGACAAAATCTTGGCTGGCGTTGACTCTTTTGCTCTAAAAAAGCAAGGTTGGAACCATTCATTTAAGAATTTGCCTGCTGCTTACCTTACCGGTTTATTGGTTGGTAAAAAGATTCTAGATCAGGGAATTAAAGAAGCAGTACTGGATGCCGGATCTAAATCTGTTTTGAAGAAAGGAGTATTAACTTCATTTTTGAAAGGTGTAATTGATGGTGGTTTAAATGTTCCTTACGGGGACGAGGATATTTTTCCTACAGAGGAAAGACTTACCGGCCAACACGTTGCAAATAATGCTGACAAAATAACTACGGACTTTAATAGTGTTAAAGAAAAAATCATGGGATGAAAATGGCTGAAGAAAAGAAAAATTATAATGATAATAAAGGATCTAGACCGCGAAGGCAGAGATACGACGAAGTTCCTAAAGTTGAAGAAGCATGGAAACCGGCAACTAAGTTGGGTAAGCTAGTCAAAGACGGAGAAATAACAGATATTGAAGACGTTTTCAAATCCGGGGATAAGATTCTTGAAGCAGAAATAGTTGATTTACTTTTACCTAACTTAGAAGAAGATTTATTGTTGATTGGTCAAGCTAAAGGTAAGTTTGGCGGTGGTCAGAGAAGGATTTTTAGACAAACTCAAAAGAAAACCCAAGAAGGAAACAAAATTCATTTTTTAACTTATGCTGTTGTTGGAAATAAGAATGGTTATGTGGGTGTGGCAACTGGTAAAAGTAAGGAAACTGTACCTGCTCGTGACAAATCAAAAAGGAAAGCTAGACTTAATCTGATGCGAGTAAGAAGAGGTTGTGGCAGTTGGGAATGTAATTGTAAAGAGCCCCACTCAATACCTTTTGCTGCTGAAGGAAAGTGTGGTTCAGTTAAAGTTATTTTAATCCCTGCCCCGAAGGGTAAAGGGTTATGTGTTGAAAAAGAATGTGCAAAAATATTAAAATTAGCTGGAATTAAAGATGTTTGGAGTAAAACTTTCGGCCAGACTAAAGTTAAATTAAATTTAGTTGCTGCTTTAATGGAAGCTATAAAGAACTTATCTCAAATGAAAATTCAACCTGAAGACATTACAAAATTAGGTATTGTTGAAGGTAAAATGGAAGATCTTGAAGAAGAAAAAGAGAATACTGAGGATATTGAGAATACTGAAATTGTTGAAACAACTGAAAAAGTTGAGGAAGTTAAAAGTGAAAATAATATTGAAGCAGTAGAAGATGTCAAAGCAGTAGAGGATGTCAAAGCAGTGGAAAAATCAGCTGCTGAGGAATAAAGATGGAAAACGAGAACATTGAACAGGAAGGGAAAGAACAAAAAGTTGAGCAGAGAAAAGCTAGTTTAGTGGTTGTTC
The DNA here is from genome assembly GCA_964540325.1 of uncultured Methanosarcinales archaeon. GTDB lineage: Archaea > Nanobdellota > Nanobdellia > Woesearchaeales > GW2011-AR9 > JABJOX01. The sequence goes on from CAZIMI010000057.1 coordinate 6,151, forward strand.
TAGTTAGGGGTACAGTAAATGTAACTCAATCTGTGAAAGATACATTAAAAATGTTGAATTTGGCAAGAAAAAATCATTGTGTTGTTGTTGACAATAATCCTGTGAATTTAGGAATGATTAAGAAAGTTAAAGATTATGTTACTTGGGGAGAACTTGATGAGAATACTTTTAAAGAATTAGTTGAGAAGCGGGGCGAGGAATACAAAAGTCGGCTTGGGGATTTCAAGAAAAAGTACTCTTACAAAGTTTTAGAAGTTAACGGTAAAAAATATAAACCTTATTTTCGTTTAAATCCGCCGCGGAAAGGTTTTGGTCGCAAAGGAATTAAAATGGCTTTCAATGTTGGCGGAGCTTTAGGATATCGGAAAGAAAAAATTAATGATTTAGTCCAGAGGATGTTATAATGGTTGTTCATAAAAGAAAGAAAGTTACTAAGTACAGGTCCCATACTACTCATGGCGGTGGCCATCGTAAGAAGAGAAGAGGCGCTGGTTCAAGAGGAGGTAGAGGTAACGCTGGAACTGGTAAAAGAGCAGGGCAAAAGAAAGCTGGAATGAAAGATAGAAAGTTAGGGAAGAAAGGTTTTAGCAGTAAATTAACCTCAAATGTAAAAGCAATTAATGTTGGCCATTTCACTTTAGAAAAAGTTAATAAGTTATTGGAAAAAGGTTTAGTTAAGAAGGATAATGATACCTTTGTTATTGATTTATCGAAATTGGGTTTTCAGAAATTGTTAGGATCGGGCAATACTAAACTTAAATTAAAGATTATTGTTGACAAATTTGTTTCCAGAGCAGAAGAAAAAATTAAAGCTGCTGGTGGAGAAGTTGTTTCTGGGAAAGTTGAGAAGCCAGTGAAGAAGGAAGAAACTGGGGAAAAACCCACAACACCAACCCCCAACCACCCACCCCAAGAAAAGACAGAAGAAAAGTTAGAGCAAAAAGAAGTAAAAAAAGAGTCAGAAGAAAAAAACGATAAAGAGCAAGAGTGAAAATGTCTTTATTAGACACAATTATTAATCATCTTCCTGAAGTAAGGGGTCCAAAGCAGAAAAGACTGCCCTTTAAAGAGAAACTTAAATGGACCTTGATAATTTTAGTGATTTTCTTTGTGATGGGTTTAGTGCCTTTATTTGGTTTAGGGGATAACGCCTTACAGCAAT
>CAZIMI010000058.1:0-7205 GCA_964540325.1 uncultured Methanosarcinales archaeon
CTTTCAATAATAAATGTGTTTGATTTATGAAATCTTGCACCAGCATATCTTGCCCCGCTTTTAGGCATAATTCTAGGATCTAAAGTGATATAATTCCCCAATCCTGGATCATCTACTTTAATCCCTTCAGCACTCCAACGATTAAAAAATTTGATTTCACTCATTTTATCTCCTAGCTTTCTCCAACTTACCCTTTAGTAAAGCACTTAAACTTTGATCATTAACTTTTAAAACTTGCCATCTAACACCAGGAATGTCTCCTTTTGCTCTTCCCATCTTACCACCGATACATTCAACAATAACTTCATCGTGTTCATTAATTAGCTTTTGAGCACCATCGCCAGGCATAAAAGCGGTAACTTGTTTACCATTTTTAACTAATTGTACCCGAGCACATTTTCTCATCGCAGAGTTTGGCTGTTTAGCTTCTACTTGAATTTTCTCAAGAACAATTGCTTTTGCCTGAGAAGCTCCAGCTAAGGGATCAGATTTCTTCTTAAGAATCGACCTTCTAGCCAATTTATAAGTTTTCCTTCTTTTCTGCAACTTTTTTGCTGCTCCCAGTCCACGCGATTTATTAGCCATCTTTAAGTCTAAAACAAGGGTCTATTTATAAACATTTCTCAAACAACTTTAACATCTACACAAAAAATGGTTCCAATTTTAGTGTCTCTCATATCAAACAACTTTTACCTCGACATCAAAGAACCTTTTCACAACTTTATTAATAAAATTTAAATTACTTCTATCTCTACCAATAATCTGTCCTTTAGTTTTTTTACTGCTATCTTTAATCAAAATTTCCTTTCCATCTTCAACAATTTCTTCTACTTTAACTGGATAAATAATGTTACGGACAAAACTTGCAGGGTCATTTCTGAACTCTATTACTTTAATTTTCTTACCAAATTCCTGTTGAACCCTCTTTATGTTTATCCCACCTTTACCAATAGCCTTTCCTAATTCTCCAATGTCAACAACAAAATAAATAGTATCATCATCTTTAAAACAACATTTTACTCGGGCTTTAGTAATTCTTTCCATAATAGAACATAACCCAAAAGTGTCTTGATCCAGTTTTACCCTTGCCAATTTATTCTCCCGAGATACCCAAAACAGAAATAAAAAAGTTTTTCTTACAAATAACCCCTAACTCTTCGTTAGTTTGCTCTAACTCTACCAATTCAATTCCTGAGAGATTAGCAAGATATTGAATTTCTTTTCTTGTTTCTGGAGCACAATTCCTAGCTAAAAAGATTTTATTTAGTTTTCCAACTTTCAATTCTTTCATAACTCTTGCTTTCCCAATTATTGCTTTTCCAGCATCAACTTTAGATTTTAAAAATTTAATCTCTTCAGCAACTTCTTTTTTCTTAGCCATATAATCTTTACAAAGATTATCATTCAAAGACAGCGGGATGCGTTCATTACATTCACTTACCCACTAATTTTTGATGATAATTCTTTACCTCCACAATATCATTTCATCTTTGTAACCAAACCAGGCAACCCGGTACCAATAGGAACTGGTTGGTTAATCATAACATTTTCTACAACAGATGTTAAGTAATCCACTTCACCTTCTAAAGCAGCATTAAATAAATGTTTAAGAGGAGTTTCAAAAGAAGCCCTTGCTAATACAGAAGCTTTCTCACTAACAACCCCATAACGGGTAACCCCTTTAACAATACCATTTGCACACATTAAATCTGCAACCAGCATAACATGCCTAATGTTAACATTAAGACCTTGAGATTCAACAACCTTATAGACTTCGTTAATGATTGCTTGTCTAGCTGCCTCAATCCCTAAAACCCGATAAATTTCATGAACGTCGTTGCTAATTGTTCGACTCTGATCAACTTCATTAAGAGGCAATATATCTTTCAAGTTTGTACCCGAAGTTAAGACAACATATTCCTCGTTCCTTTTAACAGGCAATACTTGTTTAATTCCTTTAATTCCTTTTATTTTAACATCTTTGATTTTTTCTTTAAGAGTGTAAAGATCTTTGATTTCTTCTGACTTTCCTTTTAATGAAAAGATAATTTCTTCATCTTTATTAGAAACAGAAAAAGTTTTAGCTTTTGTTTTGATTAATCTGATAACATCTTTAACTGTAACTTCGTTATCCTGAAGAATTACCGGATTAAGTTTAATTTTTAAAGTCTGTTCAAAAATGTTTAAATTATACTCAGAAACAAACTCTTCAAACTTTGTTTCTTTAATTGTAGCTGCAAGTTTTCTAACTTTTGCCACATTTTCATTAAACGGTTTTTTAAGATATATTTCCATCATTGGCGTTTTTATTTCTTTTCTGGCATCAAAAACTTCAATAATCCTTGGTAAACCTGTAGTAACTTGTACTTCAGCAACCCCAGCCAAGTGGAAAGTGTTAAGAGTCATCTGTGTACCAGGTTCCCCAATACTCTCAGCGCCAACTAAACCCACACATTCTCCAGCATGAACTTTAGCATTCTTATAAGCCAACAAACATTTGTCTAATACTTCCAATAATTTTTCTTTGTTAATACTCCCAGAAACACTATTTTTTATTTCTTCAAGTACTGCTGGGGGAAATTTTCCAGAATAACCAGCAATCAGTTTTTCATGTTCAGCTTTCATTTTATTTCTTTCCCCCCATAACATTATGAATTATTCCACTAACATCAATAACACCATTTTTAGTTTTAGAAACATCTAAACAATCTTCTCCATATGAAAATTGAACAATTTTTCCGCTAGCATCTCTAACAGTGTCATCATACTCTACTTTCAAATCCTGCATTGCGTTAGATAACCTTCGATAAAGGTAACCGGATTTAGGTGTTCTTAAAGCAGTATCCATTAAAGCGTCCCTACCAGTCATGGCACCAAAGAAAAATTCTGCAGGAGTTAAACCACTTTTAAAATTGTTTTTAACAAAACCTCTTGCTTTAGGACTAAGATCGTTCTCTTTAAAGTAAGACATAGTTCTATTTTTAAACCCTGATTCAATTCTTTTACCACGTAAAGCTTGCTGGCCAACAATAGCAGTCATTTGAGCAATATTTAAAGGGTTACCTCTCGCACCACACCTAACCATTGTTGTTGCAGAACTGTTTTTTACCTGTTTCATGGCAATATCTCCTGTTTTGTTCCTTGCTCTATTTAAGGTACCAAGGATACTTACTTCTAAAGTCTCTAATAATGTTCTTCCAGGTAAAGGTTCAAGTTTATTATTATAATAATTGTCAATCATTTTAGCAACTTCTTCTTCAGACTTTCTAATTACATCTTTAATTTCAGCAGTTGTTTCAATAGGCAAGTCCATATCCCCTAAACCAATAGAAAAACCTCTTCTCGCTAAAATAGCAACACCTAACTTAGAAATCTTTCCCAATAACTCAGTAGTATAAGCAGGACCATACTGTTCATAAATATTTCTCAACATTAGCCCACTCTCTTGACCAAGGTTTGCTTTATCCATATAACCCGATTTTAGTTGTCCATTAACAATCTTAACTTCATTGTCACTTTTATCTTTCCCTGCAAAATTAAAATCTTTAGGTAAAAGTACCGAGAAGACTTCTTTCCCGTCAACTTTATCTTTGTTAGGTAACGTAGAAAAATCTTCACTCCCACAAATATAAAGTAAATCAATAGCTTCCTTTCTCTTTAAAACCAATTCTTTAGTTAGTAAATAATTACCAGTGATTGCGTCCTGAATGCAACCAACAACACTTAAACCATAACGAGGACTGATTATCTGTGTGTCAACCAACATCAAAATTCTTGCTTCTGCTCTTGCTTCTTCATTTTGAGGGATATGTAAGTTCATCTCATCACCATCAAAATCTGCGTTATAAGGATTACAAACAGCAGGATTTAAACGAAACGTTTTTCCAGGCAAAACTTTTACTTTATGACACATCATACTCATTCGGTGTAAAGAAGGTTGTCTGTTAAACAAAGCGGTATCACCATCAAGCAAATGTCTTTCTACGATGTAACCTTCTTCCAACTCATCAAAGATTTCTTCTTGAGTTTCCATAGTAACAGATTTTCTTTTTCCATCCGGCTTAAGGATATAATTTGCACCAGGATATTTTTTAGGTCCCCTTTCAATAAATTTCTTTAAATATTCTTTATTCCAAGCAGTAACTCTCTCTGGAACAGTTAAATTCATTGCCATAGATTGAGGTACACCCACCTCGTTAAGATTAATAAAAGGATCAGGACTGATAACTGTCCGCGCAGAAAAATCTGTTCTTTTACCCGCTAAATTATGTCTTAACCGACCTTCTTTACTTTTAATCCTTGCTGCTAAAGTTTTCAAAACTTGACCACCACGATGTCTTGCCGGCGGCAACTGAGGAACAGCATTGTCAAATAATGTAGTAACGTGATATTGTAAAAGGTCCCATAAATCTTCAATAATCACTTCAGGAGCACCAGCATTAATATTCTCAAACAATCTTTGATTTATTCTAACAATATCTCCTAATTTATGAGTTAAGTCATCTTCACTTCTTTCTCCAGATTCAAGAGTAATACTTGGCCGCATTGTTACTGGCGGGATTTGAAGAACAGTTAAAATCATCCATTCCGGTCGAAAACCTTCCATGTATCCAAAAACTGCTAAATTTTCGTCAGGTATTTTTTCTAATCTGGCACGAACTTCAATCGGGCTAAGACGAATTTCATTTTCATAAAAATTATATGGTTTATCTAATTTTATCTTTTCCTGTTTTTTATCACAGTGAGGACATTTATCTTTAATTTTATACTTATTTACAACTTCTTTAATTTTTCTTCTTCTTGCTTCAAACCCTTCTTCATCTCCTACTTTATCAAAAACGCTCAAATAACGTTTCATATTAATTTCAGGGATTAAAACAAATCCGCAATATTTACAAGTTGACTTAAGTAAATCTAAAATTTGACGAACAAACTTAATATGAACTACCGGCCTAGCTAATTCAATGTAACCAAAATGTCCAGGACATTCTTTAAGTTTTTGGCCACAGGTTTTACATCTTAATCCAGGATCAATAACTCCTAAACGAATATCCATTAAACCGCCGTCAACTGAATAACCTTCACGGTCATATAGTTCGGGAGTAACAATTTTAGCTGCTGCTAAGTCCATGATATGTTTCGGGGAAAACACTCCGAAATCGATACGGTCAACTTTTTTATATACTTCCCTAGCCATTTTTTTTATTTCCTCATTAATATTTATTCTTCAAATTAAGTTTTGGATAAATGTTTAAACTTCTTATTTCATCTAACAATAATTTAAATGCATAACTCATTTCAACATAATTAATTTCAATATCTTCGCCACACATTAAACAATATTTTCTATTTTTGTATTGGTCCTCAACTGCAACTAGCCCGCATTTTTCACAAACTGGCAAAACAATCTTATCCGAATCAAACCTTTCTTTTAATAGTAACGAAGCTCCGTGAGCAATAAAAACGTCTTTCTCCATCTCTCCAAGCCTTAATCCGCCCTCTTTAGCTTTACCTTCAGTAGGCTGTCTAGTTAAAAGCTGAATTGGTCCTCTGGCACGAGATTGCATTTTATTAGCTACTAAGTGTCTTAATCTTAAATAATACATATTTCCTACATAGATTTTAGCCAACATCTGTTTACCAGTCCTTCCATCATAAAATATTTCTGTACCATCATCCCTAAAACCAAGATCGAGTAATTCTGCACGAATATTCTCTTCTGATTCAGATTCAAACAAAGTTCCGTCAACAAATCTGCCAGATAAAGCTCCTACTTTTCCACCAATCAATTCAATTAAATGTGAAATGGTCATCCTTGAAGAAATTCCGTGCGGTGTAAAAATCAAATCAGGAGCAACTCCTGAAGAAGAAAAAGGTACATCTGCAGGAGGAACCAAAATACCGGTAACTCCTTTCTGTCCGTGCCTGCTTGTAAATTTGTCTCCAATTTCGGGCAACCTTTCTTCTCTAAGCCGAACCTGTACTAATTTGTTACCCTCTTCATTTTCAGTAACAAAAACAAAATCAGCAACACCGTGTTCGCCATGTTTCAAAGAAACAGAACTTTCCCTTCTAATCGCAGCAGAAAGGTTATACTCATCTAAACTGCTTAAAAATCTTGGTGGTGAAGTTCTACCAATAACAACATCTCCCTCAGCAACTTTTGCTTCTGGATAAATTATTCCGTCACCTTCTAAAAAGCGATAATCGTGTTCGCTTCGATAACCTTTAACATCTTTATCAGGAACAGAGACTTCATCAATTAATCCTCCAGAATAACGCAACTCTTCAGCATTTACCGGTCGGAAATAAGTACTTCTCGCTAAACCTCTTTCTACAGAACCTTTGTTAAGAATAACACCGTCTTCCATGTTATAACCATCGAAACTCATCACTGCTACAACCATATTCTGCCCGGAAGGGTGTTCATCATAATTAGTAACATCATGTAATTTAGTTTTAACTAAAGGAAACTGAGGATAATGTAACAAGTTTGTGTCCATATCTAACCTAATATGATAATTGGCAGCATAAAAACCTAAAGCTTGTTTTTGATTTTTACTACCAATAATTAAACGTGAGGATTGATTATAACTTCCAAAAGGAACTAAAGCAGTAGCAACACCTGCAATGGAACCAGGAGTAATCTCTAAATGTGTATGTTCAGGAGTTAATTGCTCATCATTATAAGCAACTAAAGCATTCTCTTCTTCAGCAGAATCAAGATACTCAACAATCCCCTGCCTGATTAAATCTGCCCAGACGATTTCTCCATCTTCAAGTTGTTTAAGATTTTTTTCTGTTAGTAAAGGTTTTCCTTCTTTAACAATTATTAATGGCCTTCTTGCTCTTCCTTCATCACACATGATTTTTACTTCATTTGCTTCGCTATTATAATAGATGTTAACATCTTCAGGAAGGGAACCATTTCTTCTCAGATCTTTAATATTATCTACAAAAAGATTAACGTCCTCAACTGTTCCTACAAAATTTGAATTAATATAAACGTCTGCCATTTTATTTTTCTAAACTCCTTTCAAATTTAATTCTTTGATTTTATCAAACACTTCACTTTCATCTGTGCTTTGAGATATTGAACACAACATGGCAAGATTTTTTCTTAAACCAATATTAGTACCTTCTGGTGTTTCAATTGGACAAAGTCTACCAATGTGAGTACAATGTAATGCCCGAGCATCAAAATT
>CAZIMI010000059.1:0-7183 GCA_964540325.1 uncultured Methanosarcinales archaeon
TATCTTGACTTTCGTATTCCATTTTAAAATTCCCCTCAACCCTTTTTAATATAACCTTCATACAAGAACTAATTTATAAAGATTATTGTGCTGTGAAAGTGAGAATAAAAAAGAATTAATTTTTATCGTTAGTTTCTTCTTTTTTATCAGCAACTTCTTCTTTCTTAGGCTCTTCCTTCTTCTCAGCAATAAACTTAACTTCTTTCAACTTAGTTAATTCCTCTAATCTCTTACCAATTGCTTCAGTGAATTGTTCAGGCAATTGCATCGGAAGTTTAATTTCTGCTTTATCTTCTGCAACAGAAACATCAATCTTATCTTCAGGCATTCTCATTGAAGTACTTAAGAAAGAAATGATTTGTTCTTTGGGATCAGTTATCTTCTTGTTAACTTTTACAGCATAAATAACTTCTTTACCAGCCAAAGGATGATTGAAATTTACGATTACTCTCCCGCCGGAAACTCTTGTAATAGTTCCAGTTTCACCGTCAGCTTCAATTTGTAAGCCGGGTTGAGGCTGCATGTTATGTTCCTTAAATGCAGAGATAGGCATGATTTTCATTTTCTTAATATCTCGCTTACCAAAAGCTTCTTCCGGAGAGAGTTTAACTTCGAATTCTTTGCCAAGTTCTTTGTCAATCAGATTTTTGTCTAATCCCGGAAGAATCTGATTTTCCCCTACACAAATCGTAGCAGGACCAAACTTCATCTTTTCTTGATAGAAACCTTTCTCTTTGGCAACTTTCTCTTCAGTAGTATCGAAAACAGTTCCGTCTTCTAATTTTCCAGTATAATCTAATTCAATGAAATCATGTTCTTTTATTTTATCTGTCATTCTCTTTCCTCAATAAATTTAATTATTTTCTCTGCAACTTCAGTAGCAGGAATTTCAGTTGTATCAACAACTAAATCGTAATTATTCTTATCATAATAGTTAACATTATAATATTCTTGATATCTTTTAATCTCAGATGCCCTTCTGTTTTTAATATTTTCTAAAGTTGCATTTAAATCTGTATTATATTTCTCATCAGTTCTGCCTTCTTTAAATATTCTTTTAGCCGCTTCCTCATCAGTTACATCCAAAAAAACTTTTATCGAATTGGGAATGAAATGCCAGCCGATTCGGGCATCAATAATAAAATTGTCTTCCTCTTTTCCAATTTGAATTTGTCTCGCATCAAGTTCTTCGTCAATTGACTTATCAGTTTCAGCTAATTTACTTAATTCTAAAAGAGTTACTCCCCTTCTTGCTGCAATTTCTCGCATAAAGTCACCACTAGAATAATGTTTTAAATTGAACTTTTCTACCAGAATTTTTGCGACAGTACTTTTTCCTGAGCCTAACGCCCCAGAGATTGTAATTATCATCTTAGTTTGTTAGAAAGAGGAGTTATTTAAAAGATTATTGGCAAGATAAACTCTTTCTATATTTTTCATGATAAATTATTGCCACTAAACCCATCACTTCTGTAGGGTCAGATAATGGATCAACATTTAAATTATCAGACCAAAGTTTTGTAACTTTATTAACTAACGGATCTTCAGTTACAGAATTGTAAAAATCACAAAAACCATTTACAAAAGCCATTAAATCTTGTTTGAGTAAATTTAGTTTATCTTCATAAGAACTTATTAAATCTTTATTCTCATTAACAAATAATTGATAAACTTCAGGAACTTTACTAATGTCAAGATTTACTCTTTTTACACTTAATAATCCTTTCTTATGGTAATGTTCCATTATTGCAAAAAGAGGAGATGGAATATTCATTTAAAGTTCACCTTATCTTTTCATAATCTGAATCTTTCAAATCAGAAACATAGTTCTTGACCCATTCTTTAATCCAGAAAGCAGTGGCTTTAGTTAAACCCCATTTCTTAAATCTACGCATAGAAGTGGTTACGTTTGTATCAATACAGGTATACTTCTTTTTTAGTTTTCTTTTCATATCAATAATCAATTTTCGATGTTCCTTAACAACCAGTTCAGGATAACCGCCGACTTGATCAAAATCTTCTTTTCTGCAAATTAAAGCACCGCTGCAACCCTGATACAATCCAGTAGAATTATAAACATTTTTGAAACCCATCGCAAACTTAAACTTTAATCTCTTTTCATCAGGTTGAACTTTTGTTGTTGCCACTGAATATTTTTCTGAAAAGGAATCTTTAATTTTCTTCAAAGCATCTTCTTCTAAAGTGGTATCTGCATCTAAAAATAGAAGAATTTCTCCGTTAGAGAATTTTGCACCAAAATTTCTAGCTTTGGAAACATTTGCTTCAGAAATTGAAAAGAATTTTGTTCTATCATTAGTTCTTTTCTTAACAATATCTTCGGTTTTGTCGGTACAACCGTTAGCAACAACAACAGTTTCATAATTTTGATATGTTTGGTTTTTGATAGAATGTAACGTTTTTCTAATATAGTTCTCTTCGTTATGTGCAGGAATGATTATTGAGATTTTCGGATTCATTAGTCAAAACCAGTTCTTTTAGGTTCAAGTAACCTAGTGCTTTTTAAATAATTATTGTTCTGGAGAAGATATGTTTACAAACTCAAATAATTAACTGCCCATAACATCCCAGAATCACAGTAATAATAAACGCTACTAAATGGCTTGCCTTTAGCAGAAAACACTTCTAAATAATTCTGATGTTTCTCAATCATTTCTGTATAGGCATCTTTATACTCTTTAGCTTTCTCTCTGTCAACCTGCTGCGCTAGTTTGATGAACAATGGTCCCATATGAGTCCAGACACTATCAGATTCATAATTTCTCATAAACAATTCTTGCCAGACAAACTTGACTTTATTTTTGCTGTTAGTATATTTCAAAGGCAGAGGATGATCCAAACCAGCTTTGTTAATTTGTCTCAATGAAGATCTTAACATATCTTTATCTGTTGTAATTCCGAGAATGAAAGGAAACAAATTAGCATCACCGGCAACATACTCCTGTCTACTCAAATCATCATAAAAATACATTCCGTTCCAGAAATGTCTTTTAATTAAAGCTGGATAATCGTATTTGGCAAATGGATTATCTAATCTCATCTCAGTTAAATCTCTAGAAAGCATAGATAACATACAATTGTCATAACAGGAACTTTTCCTTAACGCAAAATCTTTCATTGAAGAGAAATGTTTTTCCGGATCAACCAATCCAGTATGTTCATTGACAACGTTCTTGAAATACTTACTAATTTGCTTGTTTAAGAAAAGTTTGTAAGGTTGATAAGGAAAATTTGAGATTTTAATACTATGAATTAACCAGGGTAAAGAATCAACTGCAAAAGTTGGAAAATCATAAGGTCTACCACCGGGAGTAATGGTGGTGGTGATTTTATTATATTGTTTGAAACGGTTTAAAGCATAGCGGATAGTTTGACGAACCTCTTTATCATACTTTAATTTTATTAGCGAACCAACACACCAGCCAAAATCTCTACTCCAGAATTGTTTGAAATTTCCGGTTGAGGTTTGCAGAAACCTTCCGTTCCAGCAATCTTTAACAATTTGCTGACAGATAGTCTTAGCGTCGCCTTCATACTTTATTTTAAAAAGTCTGTTCTTCCAGCTACTAAAGAATATTCTTGGAGTCTCTGTTAAGTATATGCCTATCCCCACCATATCTGATGTAGAAACGAATTAGTATAAATATTTATTGGAAGAAATTATTCTTTCTTCCCTTTAACCTTCTTCTTAGCAACCTTTCTAGCAATATGAATCGGTTCCGGCATCTTATGTGGAAACTGAATAGTTTTAGAAACAAGGTTCAAAGTCGAACCCAAAGTAATCAAATGACCAGGAGAAACATAAACTGGATTTGCATGTTCTCTGGTCTTAACTTCAAACCCAACATGCTCGTTAAGGTTGATTATTTTTCCTTTTTCAACTTTACCGAAAGGAAGCTTCTGGGTTACACCAAAAGCAGGTTTGTTTAAAGCCAACCCTAAATGAGCAGCCATACCAATCTTTCGGGGATGATTAATGCCTAAACCATTAACCATAATTACGTCTGGTTCTTCATCTAACATATTATATGCTTCAATGATTGCAGGCATTTCTCTGTATGCCTGAAATCCTGCTCTGTACGGTAAAGGATTTGGTAAAGAATAAGTTTTCTTTTCAATAAGTTTTAGTGATGGAAATTCGCAGACAACAACAGAAGCTAAGATTTTGTTTTCAGTAGAAACACAATCTACTCCTCCGATAGTCTTTACTTTATCGAAATCGTCTTGCAGTTGTACCTTTCTTGCAAGTCTAGCTTGCTCTTTTTTTAGTTCGAATGTGTCCAATGTATTCACCTGTTTTAATATATAGATTAGAAAAGCAGTTTATTTATAAATGTTTTGTTACTTATGAGTGGTTGTTTCGGGGAAAGGTTTATAAAAGAAAAAGAAATATAGATATTATAATGTCAAAAGAAAAAAAATCAATCGGAGATTATGTTATTCCTTTTGCGTTTGCTACATCTAGCGGTGCAGCATTAGTAAATGGTATTAGCAGCGTGTGTGATTATAGTTCAATAGCAGACAATATTAGAAATCATGTTTTTAGTCATGCAGAGAAAATAAACCCTGAAGTAATGGAAACAGCTACCGAGTTAGTTAACGAAGCAACGAAAGGCTATATGACACTTACAATTTTTCATTTTGCTGTAGCCACTGCAACTGCAGCTGCAGCATACTACGGAATTCAAAAACTATTACAAAAATAAATTTCTTTTTATTATTCAAAATGAACTCAACTCAAGAAACAACCGGATATCATTACACTAATCCCAGAGCATATCGATCTATGCATACTAATGGAATAGATAGAGGTTCCATTTATGGATATGATCATTTTAAAGGATTGATTCCAAGAAATGTTTTCATTAAAGGGAAAAGAAATGGTTTGCCTGACCAAGCATATGATAATGTAATTGAAGGATTATTAGAACCAGAACCACAATTATGGTTAGAAAATCCCGAGTTTCCTTTTCTTTGGGGTTCGTTAATGCATGATATCTGTAGAAAGGAAGAAACCATGCTTTTAAGTTTTGCATTAGAACCAAAAGATCAAGCTTATGTTGTTGAAAGAGCACATGTGGAAAGAGAATTATACAGAGAAGCAAAAGGTCAAGGAAAACCTACAAGAGAATCTAGGGATGAAGCTTTCAAAAAGTATTGGGAATCAAGAGTTCCCGTTTTTGATTATGACGGAGGCTATTCAGTTCCACAACTAACACTTTGGTCTGGAATAGAATTTGAAAGATTAAATGTGGAATGGGTAAAACCCACTGATGAAGTTTGGCAAAGAGTATTAGATAATAATTGGTAAACAATCATCCAAAAACTTATATATCCTTTTCTCTTTCAGAATTAAATGATGAACAAAAGGGGGATAGCGCCATTAGTAGCAACCCTATTATTACTTTCTTTCGCGGTAGCTTTAGGTATTGTAATTATGAGTTTTGGACGGGCGCAAGTAGAACTAGAAGCGAAGTGTCCTATCAATATTGGTTTAAAGTTATCCAAAGATAGCCCTTTATGTTATGACACAAGTAATAAAGAACTAAAATTTAATGTTGAAAACGGAGTGAACATTAATGTCGAAGGATTGGTTGTCAATGTAATTGGTTCACAACAAGCACAATCGTTTGAATTAAACAATGCTAAGATTGACAAAGCAGGCACTTATGCAGGAAAAACAGAATATGATTCTTCTACAAGCGGAGAAATAAGACAGGTTAAGATTACTCCAAAAATTAATCTTCATGATAATGAACAAGTTTGTACAGATAAAGCTTTAGTAGTTGAAGAGATTAAAGCTTGTTAAAACCTTATCTCAAATCCACTAAACTCTCCAGTAAAATCTTCCCAATTTTCTTCAAGACCAATTACTTTAGCAAACATTGGTCCTTTCTTACAGAATTCTAAGATTTTTTTTAATTTTTCCTCAAAACCTTCAAAAACTGCTTCTACAGTCCCATCTGAATTGTTTCTAACCCAGCCAGTTATTCCTAAGTTAGAAGCTTTCCTTCTAGTAGAATAACGGAAAGTGACCATTTGCACTCTACCATGGATAATTAAATGTAAACGTTTGTTCATGGAGTTGAGAAATTGTGGTGGTATTTATAATTAATGATAATTTGTGTCTACATTGGCCGCCTATAATAAGTTAATTCTCAAAGAATAATTTGACAGCAGGATGTAAGTAATAGTTTTCAAGTTCATCCTCAGAAACCCAAGCAAAGTCTGAATGTTCTTCACTCAACTTCAACTCACCGGAGATTATCTTTGGAGTAAAGTAACGAAATAGCAAATCAAAGTTTTCATCATGATACTTTTTAGTCATCACTTCTTTACCAGGATCAATCTCAAAAGAGGTTTCTTCCATTGTTTCTCTGACAACAGATTCCTCCGGCGTTTCGCCAGGATCATCTTTTCCACCAGGGAAATCCCAAGATCCAGGGAAAGTTTTTGCAGTATCCACTTTTTTCAGAAGAAGATATTTACTTTCTTTCTTAATCACAGAAATTGATCTTGCAATCATAAAATTGGTAAAGCATAGTCGTTTAAAAATGTTGTGGGAAGAAATTAACCTAAACCTTTTTAACTTCACAAACAATTCTTTCTAAAGATGGAAATAGAAATAGACTTAACCAAATCTGTAGATGAGAACGCAGGCACGTACTTTAACCTAGCTAAGAAAGCAAAGAAGAAGCTAGCGGGAGCAAAAGATGCTTTAAAAGATAGTAAAAAGAAATTAGAGAAACTACAGAAAGAAGAAGATAAGTTTATGGAAATTGAAACCAAGAAACTAGAAAAGAAAGAACGCAAACGTGAATGGTACGAGAAATTTCATTGGTTTATCTCATCTGAAGATTTTCTTTGTATTGGGGGAAAAGATGCTACTTCTAACGAGATTGTTGTCAAGAAACATACTGATAAAGAAGATTTAGTGTTTCATACAGATATGGCTGGTTCTCCATTTTTTGTAATCAAAAACGGCCAGGAAGCTACTGAAATTACAATCGAAGAAACGGCTCAGGCAGTAGCAGTATATTCTCGAGCGTGGAAATTAGGCCATACAACCGCAGATGTATTTTATGTGAAACCAGAACAAGTTAGTAAAGAAGCGCAATCCGGTGAATATATGAGCAAAGGCAGTTTCATGGTCAGAGGAAAGACA
>CAZIMI010000060.1:0-7149 GCA_964540325.1 uncultured Methanosarcinales archaeon
TATTATTAGGAACAACTTTAGTAATGATGGAAAAAAACAGTCCTGCTTTTTTAAGAAATTTCTTTTTACCGATAAAAAAAGTCACTTTCATTGTATCAACTTATTTAACCAATTTAGTTTTGATTGTTTTTCAGATTGTTATTATCTTAGGGATCTCCTTATTCTTTTTGAAAGGCGCTTTAGCTTCCTTACCAGTAATTGCTTTAATATTGTTTATTGCTGCTAGTGTCTTTACATTCTTAGGAATGGTTATTGGTTATATCTTTATCTCGGAAGAAACTGCTATTTTAGCTTCAATCTCTTTAGGCAGTATTTTACTTTTTATCTCAGGGACCATTCTACCTTTGGAAGGGATTTCTGTTCTCTTAAGAAAGTTCACTTATTTCAATCCTTTTGTTATTGCTGAAAAACTTATTCGGGAAGTTTTCATTTTCAGCACTTCGTTAAAAGTTATCTGGATTGATTTAGTTATTTTAGTTGGCTATGCAGTTGTTCTCTTTATAATCATTTTAATAGTCGAATCAATCTTGCATCAACATCTAATGCACAGATTCCTAAGACACCATCATCGTGCCCATCGAGAAAAAGGAAAGAGAAATAAGAAGGATGCTTAATTAATTTACAAAATATTTATATTCTCTAGTCTTATCATTGTTGTTATGAAAACAATATCTATAACAGGAACACCTTGTACAGGCAAATCAACTCTTGCCAGATACTTAGAGAAGAAACTTAAATTCAAAAGAATAGACTTACATCGATATTACAAGAAAATCTCTTCTGGTTATAATAAAAGTAAGCAATGTTATGATATTGATTTAAAGAAGTTAGAAAAGTTAGTAAAAGAAAAAAAAGAAAACCTAATAGTAGATTCACATATTTCGCATCTGTTAAAGAAAGTTGATTTATGTATTGTCTTAACTTGTTCCAATCTAAAGAAACTTGAGAAGAGACTAAAAGAAAGAAAATATTCTAAAAAGAAGATTAGAGAGAACTTAGATGCAGAAATATTTCAAATCTGTTTAAACGAAGCTAAAGAAAGAAAACATAAGATTATTGTGGTTGATACTGGGAAAAGGTTTAGTAAGGAAAAGTTGGTGAAGAAAGTTAAAGTTCCATCATCCTTTTTGAAGTGACTTCTTGTGAAATTTTTTCTAAAAGCTTTTTTAATTCTTTTTTAAAATCTTCATCTGCTTTCTTGTACAAGCTAGTTGATGAACTAGCGTCACCAGAACTTGTTACTCCCGAACCAAGACGTGGCCCTTCTGCAGTCATTAAATCTTTTTTATATTTTAAAAAACAAGCAGCAGCACCTTTTCTAAAATCTTTCTTTACTTTTCTGATTACCTTTTTAGCGCCTCTTTTACATTCCTTATGAAGTATAGCATACGGTTTCATTCTAGTTATAGGAAACATTTTAGTTATAAGAAATAAATCAAGTATATATAGTTTTCGGAATTAAGTTAGCAAATTCTTTTTGAACATTATATAAAGAAATTATAATTACCGGAAAAAGATTTGGTAAGGAAGAATTGGTTAAGAAGATTAAGGAAGAGATTTAATAACCACAACCCTGGTTACAACTTCTTTTAGGAACATAATCGCCAAAACGTGTCTCATGAGTTTCAAAAAATTTGTCCATCTCTTCTAAATCATTAGGACCATTACCAAAACAATCCATATTAGGATAATGATAATGATCTGGAGAATCATATTGCGAATCCTGGACTGTTTCTGATACTTTTTGTTCACAGACCCCGCTACTAAGTGAAACTAATGCAACCACGGTTCCTAAAGATAATAATATTTTTTGTTGTAAGTTCATTTTTCCTCCAACTCCCACAAATACCTTAAACACTGTTTTTTTCCCGAGCTTTTATATTTTTGTGGTAACATCCCTTACATCAAGACAAAAAGTTTAAATAATCCAAAACCCAAACACCAATTATGAAAACAGAAGATCTATTAAAATTAGGTTTTACCAGGAACGAAGCTAAGATTTACTTTATCTTAATTGAACACAATCAATTACAAGCAGGAGAAATTAGCAAGAAAACTTTAATTAATAGAAGAACCACTTATGATACTTTACAAAGACTGATCGAAAAAGGGTACATAACTTATAATATTATAGCGAACAAAAAAGCTTTTAGAGCAATAAATCCAGAGGTCATCTTGAATCAAATCAAGGAAAAGGAAAAACAAGCTAAAGAAATTGTTCCAAAACTAAAAAAAATTTATTCTAAGAATAAAGAGAATGAAGAAACTAATATCTATCAAGGAAGAAATGGGATTAGAACTATTCTTAACGAAATGCTAAAAGTGAAAGCATATGTGGGATTTGGATCAAATGAAAAGTTCCCAGAAGTAATGAAACACGATTTTACAATATTCCAAAAAAAGAAAAAAGAATTGGGAATTAAAAGTAGAACTTTAATGAGTGTTTCAATGAAAAATAAAGCAATTCTTAAAGAAGGGTTTACACAATACAAGTTTTTGCCACAAAAATATTCATTACCCACATCAACGTTTGTTTATGGTAACAAAACAGCAACAATAATTTGGTCAGAAACACCCGTCGCAATGGTAGTAGAAAATAAGGAAGTTGCAAAATCATTTGAGCAATATTTTAATGCTTTATGGGAAATATCAAAGAAATAGCCACTAAACTTATAAACCAATAATCAAATAAAGCTAAACATGGCAGCGATAACTGCGCAGGAAAAACTGAAACTAAAGAAACTAGTAAATGAATTACATAGCCATAAGGCTCCGCATACAGAGTTTGTTACTGTTTATATCCCCGCTGGTTATGATCTGGTTAAAATTATTCAACACCTGGCTGAGGAGCAAGGTACTGCTTCTAACATCAAATCTGCTTCTACAAGAAAAAATGTCCAGAATGCTTTGGAAAAGATGATTCAACATTTGAGAACTGTTGGCAAAACACCAAACAACGGTTTTGCAGTTTTCTCTGGTAATGTTGCTGCGGGAGAAGGCAAACAAGACGTTAGAGTTTGGAGTATTGAACCTCCAATTCCTTTGAATACCAGGATTTACAGATGTGATAAAAACTTTGTTACAGATTTATTGGAAGAAATGTTAGTGGAGAAAGAAGTTTACGGCTTAGTTGTGATGGACAGAAGGGATGCAACCATCGCTTTATTGAAAGGAAAAACTATTGTTCCTTTACAGAAAACACATTCAGAAGTTCCTGGGAAAACTAAAGCTGGAGGTCAATCAGCACAAAGATTCGCCAGAATTCGTGAAGGCGCAGCTAAAGACCATTTCAAAAAAATCGCTGAATATATGAAAGCTCAGTTTCTACCTTTAGGAAAAGATTTGAAAGGGATAATCCTTGGCGGACCAGGCGTAACAATTAACGATTTCATGAATAAAGACTATCTTACCGGAGACGTAAAAAAGAAAATTATTGGCACTAAAGATTTATCTTATACTGGCGAATTTGGTTTACAAGAATTGTTAGAAAAATCTGAAGACATTCTCGCCGAGGAAGAAGTCGCTCAGGAAAAGAAAATTATGAACAAATTTCTTGGTGTTCTTAGAGATTCACCAAAAAAAGCTACTTACGGAGAAAAAGAGACTTTAAAAGCTTTAGATATGGCTGCTGTTGATATATTATTTATTTCCGAGAGTATTCCCGAGAATAAGATTTTTGAACTAGAAGAGAAAGCACAGGAGTCGGGAGTCGAGATAAAAATTATTTCTAAAGAAACTAGGGTAAGAAAACTATTAAGAGATTTGGGCGGAATTTCAGCCATCTTAAGATTTGAGATTGAATAAAATGGTACACTTATTAACTAATGTTGCAGAATATGCAATAATTATTAATGAAAAAAAAAAAGAATTTCTTTTAGTTCAATGGGATGAAGAGTTTGATTTCTCTTGGCATTTTCCCGGTGGAAGACTTGATGAAAATGATGAAGAAATTAAAGGCCTGATAAGAGAAATTGATGAAGAATTAAATGTTGAAGTTGAAAACATAAAACCGGTTTATTCTAAATTTGTTACAAATAAATTATTAGGTACAAACAAATATATGCATCGTTTTGCTTTATTTTATTTGGCAAAACTAAAAAACAATTCAGAAATTAAACTTAATGAAGAAGAACTTCATTCTTATAAATGGTTTAAAAAAGAGGACTTACCGAAAATTAAATTTTGGCTTCCATTGTATAAAGCAATTTTAGAATAAGTTTTACCATTTTGAAAATGAACCTTATCCAAGAATCATTTCAACGACTATTTCCAGAGAAAGAGTTTTCTTACCAAACATATTTTGAGTATAATCGAAGGTTGTCTTCATTTAATGCTAACATTTCGTTAAGAAATAATAAAATTTCTATTCACTTAAATCTGCAATGGAAAGATATTGATAATGAAATTAAGATTGGGTTAATTCAAACTTTGTTGTTGAAAGTGTTTAAACGAAAAGTTAACACTTCTAACATTGAACTTTATAACAATTTTATTAAGAATATTCCTATTTTAACTGAGAAAACTAAATCAGACCCGGTTTTAGCTGAATCATTCTATAGGGTTAATCAACAGTTTTTCTTTAACCAATTAGAAAAACCAAATTTATGTTGGGGTACGAGTTCAAAGAGAAAACTGGCTTCTTATAATTTTCATAACGACACTATAACTGTTTCTACAATATTCGAAGGGTCAGAAGAAAAAATATTGGATTATTTGATGTATCATGAACTTTTACATAAATATCACAAATTTAAGCATAAAAATGGGAGAAGTTTTTATCATACTAAAGAATTTAAAGATGATGAGAACTTGTTTCCTGACAAACCTCAATTGGAAAAGGAAATCAACCAAATTATAAGAAAATTTAGAGTGCCTAAAAAGAAAAGCTTTTTTTCTTTCTTGAAAAGCTAGTTTTTCCAAAACCATACAGAAAAAAGTATATTTTTCTGGGGTTTGAGAATTTATGGCATAAATTCTCGAAAGTTTTAAAAACAAAGCCCATATTTTCTTCTATATGACAAAAAAGAAGTTTCTTTCCCATAACGCAATGGATAAAATCATGCGTGAAGCTGGCGCATTAAGAGTTTCAGATGATGCCAAAGCTGCTTTAGCAGATGTTTTAGAAAATATTGCTTCAGCAATTTCAACAGAAGCAAAGAAATTTGCAGAACATGCTGGCAGAAAAACAGTAACTGAAAAGGATATCCATTTAGCAAATAAGGGATAATAATCATTATGGAAGGTGGTCAAACATGTACGAAAAAAAACTTGTTAGTGTAGGAAGCTTAAAGAAAGGAGACACAATTATTATTGATGGTGCGGCCTGTAAAATTACAGATACTGCTACGTCAAGACCTGGAAAACATGGTCACGCCAAAGTAAACATGATGGCTGTCGGGATGTTAGATGGCAAGAAAAGGAATTTAGTCATGCCTGGCCACGATAAAGTTGAAGCACCTGTTGTTGAAAAAAAGAATGCTCAAGTATTATCAATTTCAGGAAACACGGCCAATGTTATGGATACAGAAAGTTATGAAACATTTGATCTTGAAATTCCTGAAGAATTAAAAAAAGAAGTCCATGAAGGCTCAGAAGTATTATATTGGATTTTGATGGGAATGAAAGTAATTAAGCAGGTGAAATAAAATGGTAAAATTCGAAGAAGCAGCAGTAAGGAAACAAAAAAATATTTTTGTTTGTAGATCCTGCAAATCTAAAATCCGTGCACCCAGCCTAAAGGTAGCACAAAAGAAAATCAGCTGCAGAAAGTGCAGTTCAAAAAAACTTCGTCCGAAAAGGAAGAAGTGATAAAAATGCGTGAAACAGCATTTTTAGCATGCAAAATTTCATCGCAAATGATGAAATTTTTTGCATAAATAAAAAAAGAGAGTGATAGAATTGTTTGAACCCCTACTTGCATTTATTTTAAGATTTAAGTACATCTTTGTTTTTTACCTATTAGTTATTCTTTTTCTTTACATTAAAAGAAAGAAATTAGATTTTCAAGCAAAAATTATTGTTCTTTACCGAATGAAATTTGGTTTAAAGTTTATTGAGAAATTCGTTAATAAATTTAGAGAACCCACCATTCTTTTAGGTTATATTGGTGTTGGAGCTGGTTATATTGGTTTGATTTTTATTTCGTATATCTTAATCAAAAATTTAGTCGATTTAATTCTCAAACCAGCAGCAGTTTCTGGCGTATCATTAGTCCTTCCTGGGATAAATGTTCCTGGTTTAGGGGTATTACCATTTTGGTACTGGATAATTGCTATTTTTATGATTGCTTTAATCCACGAATTTGCACACGGAATCGTTGCTCGTGCACATAACATTGGCGTTAAAAACACAGGAATAGTGTTATTAGGACCAATCATTGGTGCTTTTGTCGAACCTGATGAGAAGAAATTAAGAAAACAAAGTGATATTGCTCAGTATTCTGTATTAGCAGCAGGATCGTTTTCTAATATCTTGTTAGCTCTTGTTGCCATTTTATTACTTAATTTTCTCTTTATGCCTTTACAGCAAGCAATGGTTGAACCTTCGGGTTTCACTTTCGATGCCTATGTAAGCGAGGAATATCCGTTTGCAAAAGCAGGAATTATACCCGGAACATTAATCACTGGAATTGATAGCAGGACAACTTATAAATTTGAAGAGTTCAGTGAGAAATTGTTCTGTACTTCCCCAGGAGATAAAGTTTCTGTTAATACTCCTGACAGAAGTTACCCATTAGTCTTAGCTGAAAGTCCTGAGAATCCGGGAAAGAGTTTTCTAGGCATTCAAGAGATTCATAACGAATTTGAAATCAAAGAGAAATATAAAACACCGGTTTGGGAAGCAACTTATTATTCATTAGATTGGATCACTGGTTTCTTAAGATGGTTATTTATTCTCAGTTTAGGAATTGGTTTGTTTAATCTCTTGCCATTACCAATTGTCGATGGCGGTAGAATGATGCAAGTATTCTTGCATAAGTTACGGGGAACAAACAGCGGTGAAATTTGGTACAGAAAAATTAGCTTATTCTTTTTATTGGTGTTATTACTAAATTTTATCTACCCATTAATTAGAGGTTGGTTAAGGATATAAAAAAAAGTAACAAAATAAAGAACGCCCTATCCCCGGGCTAAAGCCACGGGGCATTTA
>CAZIMI010000061.1:0-7118 GCA_964540325.1 uncultured Methanosarcinales archaeon
AAGAAACTTCATAACCGTTCTGTTCAATCACTGGCGTAAAAGAATCATCTAGCCGAGAGTAAATATTCTCATCATCAATCAACATTGAGAACCATTCCTGGAATAATTGATTAAACAAATGATGGATATTTACCATCACTTGCTTCTCAATAGTATAAGTTAATTGTAAGAAATGTCTTTCCAACCAATGATATAGTTCTTTTAATCTTGTTAACTGATTTTGTTGTTCAGTCAGTTTATCAATCTTTGTTTGCAATTCTTTTTCTGATTTTAGGACATTGTTTAGGTTAGCCTGAAACTCGGCTTGTTTAACAGATAGTTTCTTTTCTTCTTCCAAGAACTCTGAAAATAAAGTTTTCTTTTCTTTAATCATCTCAGTTAAATCATTCTTATCAGAAAGAACAGTTTCAATTTCAACAGTTTTATTGTTTAATTTATTTATTTGTTCTTGGTTTCTTTCAATTTGTTCAGTCAATTCATTATTTTGTTTTTCTAAATAATCTTTTTTTGTAAACTGATTTAATAATTCTCTTTGTTCAGTTAATCTCTTCTCAGTTTCAGCTAAGAGATTATCTTTATCTAATTCTTGTAATTGCTGCATCAGTTGATTATTTTCCTGCACAAAAGATTTGAGCTGTTCCTGTTTTTGAGAAAGAGAATCTTTTTTTTCGTTCAATTGGAGAAGTTCAAGTTTAGTTCTAGTTAACTGGTTCTCTTTTTCAAGCAAAAGTTCAATTTTCTTTTTGTTTTCTTCTTTCTGTTCAGAAATCTGGGTTTTCTTTTTATTCATTTCAAATAAAAGATGTTCGGCCTGGTTAATCTTCTCTTCCTCTTGACTGAAAATGTTCTGTTTATGTTTCTCAGAAACGTCCTGCAAACAAGTAGGGCAATTATCTAAAGAAACAATCTTAGCTTTCATTTCATTTGCTTGGGAAAGAAGAGTTTGGTTCTTAGTTACTAATTGAGATGTTTTTTCAAACAGTTCTTCCAACTGCTGTTGTTTATTTCTTAGTTCTTCTTTATTTGCTACTTCTTTAGTTAATTCTTTTAGTAGATCTTCTTTATCATCTAAGTTAGCCAATCCTTCTTTAACTTGAGTAATCTCTTCCTGATTTTGTTTAATGTTCCTTTGTAATTGACTTAATCTCTCTTGCAAAGAACTCTTCTTAGTAAAAATTTGAGACTTTTGTTCATCCAAACTTTTAATTTCTTTATTAATTAACTCTAAATCGGAATCAGGTAAAGATAACTGTTCAACCTCTAACTTAAGTTGTTCCTGTTTCTGTTTTAAAGAGTTTAATTGTTCATTCTTTTCTTTGATTAAAGTATTAGTAGTTTTAAATTCCTGTTTAAGTTCAACAAACTTCTGTTGTTGTTTCTCTAAAGATTCAAGTTCTTCTTTTTGATTTCCGAGATCTTTCTTTAGTTTAGTTAGTTCTGGAAGAAGATTGTTTAAAGAGAAATCTAGTTTTTCTTTCTCCAAAGATAAATTAGTCAACTTCTCTTTCTCCGATTCAAAGTCCTCGGTCTTAGTTTTCAGGACAGCAATACTTGTCCGCATCTGTTTCAAATAAAGTTGTAAATTCTCTCTTACATTTTTATATTTGTCAATATTGAATATCTTTCTTAAAACATCCAATCTTGTTTCCGGATTATCCTGGAGAATAAATTTCATTTCCTCTTGCGGAGTATAGATTGTGTAACGGAAAATATAATTCTTGTTTTTAGTAATGAACTCTTCTGGATAGCCAAGCAAAGAAATGATTTCCGCTTTCAGTTCAACTGCAGTCAAATCTTTTTTAGTGTTATTAATGATTAAATAGCCAGCTAGTTGTTTAATATTATCTCGCTCTTTCTTTAAGTTTCTTTTAATGATTATTTCATTATCGTTTATTTTAAATTGCAGTTCTACAGAAGCTTGGGTGGCACCTTTTCTTAACAGCGCTTCTCCAGGGAGATCTGGCCTGCTGGTTCCAAACAGAGCAAATTCGATTGCCAAAAGAATTGTTGACTTGCCTGAACCAATATCTCCAGAAAGTAAAGTTGAACCATCTTGGAAGTTAATAGATTCATCTATATAAGAACGAACATTATTTAGTTTGAGTTGCTGTAAAAGCATGAAATAAAAAGAAAGAAAGTTGTTTATATAGATTGTTGTAATGGAAGGATTATAATACAAGAATTACAAAAGCACTACTTCTAATGGTGCTATAACAATTGTAAAGAAAAATTATAACCTAGATTCTAATGAACGTTGTTGGTGATCAATGATTGAAGAAACAATGGATAGTCTCTCTTCTTTTGAAGTGAAAGCACGGTGACCGGTATTAAACTGCAAGAAATCTGCACCTAAATTGAAAGCAATCTCCACTTGCGAATCAGGTTTAAAAATCTGATCTTCAGAAGCGACAATAACCATTGGTCTTGGTCCGGAATAATTCTCAGATCTTGCAACATTATCAATGCTTAAAGCGTACTCTGCACTAGCAGTATTAATATATCTGGAAGCTTTCCAATTTTTATTTGGTTTTTCTTGATTAGAACCATCATGTAATTTTTGTGAGTGTAAAGGATAAACAAACGGAAGTTTTAAATTCATTTTTTTAGCTAATTCAAATAAACTTAAGGCTTTCATTCCAAACATTCTTCGTGGTTTACCTTTAGTATCTGTTAAAGCATCTTCTACATTAGTCATCGGGGCAACAAATGTCCCTGTCAAGAACTGATCTTGTTCCTGAACATAATCTGCTCCTAAGAGAATATCTAAATGTAAATCTGAGGATAAACTATGGCTAACTAAGTAAATTCTTCTATCATTGGCCAAACCAACAATCTCTTCATACATCAATTGTTTAGTTTCTTCTGAATAAAGCCCTCTTTTATGTCCGTTTCCTGAAACTGCTGGTTGATAAAGCACATTTACTTCTAATCCTGACTTTTCTGCTAATCTGGCAGGAAAATCTCCGTAATAATTGATTTTATTTAAAACGTCAAGCAAGAAAGGTAAATACGGGCAATCCCCTTCATTTTGTTTTCCAGGTTTTACACCCAAACCAGCAGGCAGGATATAAACGGGACTATTATTTCTACTTTTAAGTGTCCTGTTACCTTTAGAATCTGTTAAAGAATAAGTCTCGCAGACTAAATTATTCGGGGTTAATTTCCGTTCCAATTGAAATTTTTGTACCATTAATATCTATTTGGAAGGGGGTGGTTTTTAAATGTTTTGGAGTAAAATGTCTGTCATTTATTTCAAGCGATCTAAAACTTGCGGATACTGAACAAAATGTAAACGACATCTTGGCTGGTAAGCTTCTTTACCGCCAACTTTAACAGAATCGTCATCATAAGGAACAACTTCACCATCAATAAATCTTTGGACCCGATTAGCATTTCTACGGCATCTAGGACTATTTTCTTTATAGGTACAAACAGCATTTAAGTAAACTAAATGGTCAGAAATTCTTACCAATTCGGACATATCTAACTTTTCATCTTTGAAAGGAAAATAGTTATCCTGGAAATTCTTGATTAAACCGGCAGCAAGAACAATCTTATCTTGAGCTTGCTGGTCACAAAACTGAACCACTTTACTTTCTAAGAATTGTACTTCATCAAGACCAATGACATGAGTATCATCATCAAGATTAGCAAGAATTTCGTCAACAGACATAACATAAGTTGCTTCTTCTTTAAAACCATCATGAGAAACAATATGGTTTGAATCATAACGAGAATCTACCCTTGATTTAAAAAGTTGAATTTTATAATCAGATGCTTCCAACCTTTTAATTCTTCTAAGGAGCTCAGTACTTTTACCACTAAACATCGTCCCACCAATAAGAGTTAAACCTGACTCAGTTAACATAAGTAAAAAGTAAAAAATACTCATTTAAATAAAAGATGGTAATGCAAAATATATAATAGACTAAACTTTTTCCCAATCAGCCACTTTTCCTTTGATAATATTAAACATAGGATGTGGTTCTGGTTTGGAATCTTTGATTTTTTTGAATTTTTCTGGATTTCTAGATTCTAATTTTTTAAACAGATGTTTAAACTCATATTGTAATTGTTTATCAGTAACTGAAATCTTTATGGTTAAATTAGTTTTACCAACTTTAGAGAAATCAAAATTATACTTTCTATTTTTAGCTTCTTCATAAATGTAAAACAGATAAGTATTAATTGCTGTCATTGGTAAATTTTTAAACCGTTCCAATTGTGGGTGGTTCTTATAACCTTTAGTTTCTCCCAGAAGAACTTTTTTTGCAAGAAGTGTTTCTCTCCATAATGCAATTAAACCTATTCTGTCCAAGAATCTTGGGTGTAAACTCCATAATCTCATAGTAAAGATAAATCTCCAGTAATCTGATCAATCTTATCTTCTTCATCCGGGCCGATTCCCACACAAGTCTTTGTTCCGGGAGCGATGACTGTTCGACCAGCATCTGTTATGAGAGAAGCTTTAATTCCTGAATCTTTCGCTAACTGGAAGTATTTAATCAGTTCTTTCTCATCTTTTACTTTAAGAACAATCTTCGCCATCCCTTCTTCTCTCCAGGTTTTTACTAAGTTAGAATCTGATTTCAAAACTGCATCTACAGAAGCATGACTGCATTGAGCTGCTAACTTGCCTTTTGGTAACTTGAGATCTTGTCTTACTAAGATTACTTGTTTATAATTTGTCATAATTATCAACTCCTTAACTCTAACATGATATGGTTTTTATCTGGAACAGAAATATAAATTTCTTCTCCACTTTTAATTCCTAAACTTCTTACAACATTATTATTAAAATATATTCCCAACCGATCATGAGATAGTTTTACCACTTTTTGTTTTATTTTAAGTGGTGTTTCTCTCAACTCTTCAACCACTTTCTTTGAAGACATTGGTTCAAACTCAAAATAATCACATTTAGAACACTGATAACTAGTTGCTTTATTTGTAGCTCCATGTACTTTAACTTCAATTTTCTTCAAATTTAAATTACATTTAGGGCATTTTGTCATTTTTAATCACCTTTGCTGTCTTTTTGCATTAATAACATATAATACATTATTCTCAATTCTAAATAAGAGGTAATAACCATCTTTCTCTATCTCGAACTTATCTCCTTTCTTTCTTGGGTTCTTCGTACTGAAAATAATTTCTACAACTTTATACCAAGGAACATCACTTTCATGTTCTTCTAAATAATGTTTTGTTGGCTGAATTTCCGTAAAGTAAACCAAATTTATCACCGATTATTAAGATTACATAATGGTAGTCCTAAAGACTATAAAAACTTTTTGGTTGTTTTTATAAAATTATCTTTTAGAAAAGAAATAAGAAACAGTTTTAGTTTTACTTATACACTTTCTTTCTGTGTTCTAGATGTACAACTAACAAAACATTTTTTGTAAAATCAACATCAATCAAAGCACGATAATTACCAATACGAAGTTTGTAGACATTTTCTCCTTCATAATGTTCTAAGAAATGAAAGGGTTCTTCTTTTATTGAACGGACTTTTTTAGAAATTCTAATAGCAATGTCTTTAGGTATTTTCCTTAAGAAATCTTGGGTCTTAGGATGCCAATCAATAGAAAAAGTCATTTTAAGAGAATTCTTTTTCAATTTCTTCATCAGAAATATATTCTTCTCTAGGGGTTGCTCTTGCTTTTGCTAAAGCTTCTTTTGTTTCTTTGCTTAGTTCTGGTTTATGAATTACTTCTTCAATTTGTCCTACAACTGCTTCAAAACCCTTTAAACGCAGGTACTCATCTTTTGGTATTGACACTGTTTCCATTTTAAGTTCTAGAAATCGTTAGATTTTATAAAATTATCCTAAAAGAATTATCTCTTCCTTGCTTGATTCAATAAATAAGCAGCAGTCTGTTCAGTTTGATGCGCTTCTTTAACCGCTTCCATTTCCTGAGAAGTTAATTCACTTTGACTTAAGAAACCGAAACATAAGTCTTTCTTTTCGGGAACATAGAAACATTCTAGAATTGTACCGCCAGTTTCTTGTTTCAAAGCAGCAAGTTCATTGTTATCATAAACCATTTGATAAGAACTGCCATTAATATCAACGTTAGGATTGCTCAAATAATCATCCATCTTTCTATTATCGTTTGAACAAGAAGCGAGAATGAACGGAGAAACTAAAACGCAAAGGGTAGCTTTCATTTTATATCACTTATTACCATTGGAATTAAGAACAACCTCTTCAATGGTAGCAATTATTGCTGTACTCAAAGTTTTCTTTGATTTTCCATTTGGTCCTAATTCAACCATCTCTTCAATTTGAGCTCTCCAATCCGCTGCATTTGGATCTATTCTTAGATAAGGACTTAAGGTCAAAAAAGCATGATCATAATCAACAGTAATCCCTACATAAGGGAATCCTTTATGCATTGATTGATCTGTTTCTATCTGAACTAACTGATTCTTACTATAATCTTTTTCGAGAATATCTGTCATTTTTTTATTCCTCTTTTTTTTCAGAATATCGACAATAATTAAACCCTTCGATATCCAAAGGTTCAACTAATTTTAAATCAATAAAATAAGCAGGAGCAATTTCTACCTGATGCGTTTCAGAACACTCTCCGTTAGTTCCCCTTATTACCCAAGAAGTTGGTGTTGATTCCTCTTCTGCTAATTCATCAGCAAGTTTTTGTTGCTGAGCATCATACTTTGCATTAGCCATTTCTAAAGCAACCTGTCTGTCTAAATTCATTGCTTTTGTAGCCAGTTGACGCAATTCAGGTGTTAATGGTAAAGTGTCTTCATTTATATGATAAAAACCATATTGAGAAACCTCATCTTGATAACCATCAGCAATAAAATGAACACTTCCAGCAAAGTGGATCGCATCAACAATTCCATCTCCATCAAGATCTTTAACATATAATTCTCCACCAGAATTGTAATGGTTAACTACACCTTGCTGTTCCAAAAGATGTGCTTTTTTTGGTTTTTCCATTAATGGCTTATACGTAATCATTTTATTAACTCCCCAACCAGCAAAAGTTAAAACTGTTAAAGCTGCTAATCCTGATAAAGCTGTTTTAAGTTTCATTTTTATTCCCATTTCTCCCCATTATCATAAATCCAAAGATATTTTTTTA
>CAZIMI010000062.1:0-7096 GCA_964540325.1 uncultured Methanosarcinales archaeon
TAAAGTTGTTAGAACTTACCAAGAAAGGTACAGATATAGCAACAAACATTGAAAGCATAAGGACTATGCTTTAATTTTTTTTATTTGGCTTTTTTTTAAATATTGGTTTGTTAAAATGAAAGTTTTAGAATCTGATTATGGAACAGAAACATTAAAATTAGGTTTTCCTAGTTTGCCTAAAGAAATAAAAGTTCCTTATGGAACAAATGATTGTGCTAATTTTATTTTGAGGAGATTTTATGAGCCAATGAAATCTGATAATGTTAATAAGACAGAAATTAATGGGGAAAGTCTTCAAGGTCAATATAGGTCTCCAGAATTTTGTTATGGTTTTGGGCTTCCTGGATATGGTGGAGTTAAATTATTTGAAAGTTCTAAAAGGTTAAACCATACTTTAGATTTAATGGCACAAAAGGAAATTAGCCATTATTTAGCAAAAGATTTAGTTAAATTACTTGTTGCTCAGAACTTTGCTGAAACGTTTATGGCACCATATGAACGAGGACAAGAAAAATTAGGAGACGGTGTTGTAATCCCAGAAGTTGGGTTTTCAAAACCAGAATTAGATGAAATGGTTGGTAAAACTTGGAATGCTACTATGCAGTAACTTTTCTTTTTTTCTTATCTCGGTTTATTTACACATAAAGAATACTCTGTACTGGGATTCTTACAGAAGTCAATAGTTTCTTCTTTGTGATCATTACAATCCTTATCTTCAAAGCAGGATACACTTTTGATAATAACTCCACCGGTTATTCCTCCTGCACTGAACAATATACTAGCAATAATAACAAAAGTTACAGCAACTGCAATGATTAAGCATAATTCTTTACGTTCCACTCTTTTTTAACCTCAATATAAAAAGAAAAAGAAAGGAAGAATAAAAATGTTTCGCTTTTATGTGCGTATTTAGTTGGCGAGGGCCGGGGCGGTACTACCTTCTGCGCCTCGGACATCGTGGCGTCTGCCGCCACCCTCGGCTTGCATATCTATCCAGTGGGTTATATCCCCCGCCAATTGGCGCTCGCCAACTAATTAAATATTTCTCTTTTTATTCCAGATACATTTTTAATCTGTCTGGGTTAAATTTCCAATCTGCAGCTAAACGTTTAGATTTTTTATAATATTTTACTAATCGCATAATCTTTGACTGTGTTAATTGCAGACCACGTTTAGCAGTTTTATCTTGCCTGTTCTTATCTAGATGGGTTTTAACTTCGATCATCTTTCTGATTAAATTTAAGAGATCTTCAGGTAAATCTTTAACTAAATTGTTTTCTTTAAGGATTTGGTTAATCCTTTTATTAGTTAAAGTTTTAACACTATTGATTCCATAGCTGTCTCTTAAAATTAAACCAATTTCTGACATTGTATTGCCTGCTTTAGCAAACTTAATTACTAATTTTTCTACTTCTTTCTCTTTATATGGTGCCCAAGATGGGACTTTCTTTGCTGGTTTTGTACTTTTTGCTTTTCCTTTTTTCCTTGAATGCATTCTAGCCATTTTTGTTTTCTCCTTATTTTTTTATTTGTTTTATTGTTATTTGTGCGCCACGGGCGGGACATCCAAATCCCAAGGAGGGGAAAAGGAAGTTCGAACCCACATATCCGGGTAAGGATATCTGCTTATCAGACAGACGCTATACCTGATTAAGCGACCGTGGCTCTTCACATTTTTCACCGAAAGTTTTATATATTTTAGATATTATAACTTTACTATCCGGGTAGGATATCTTTTTTCAGGCGATCGTAATGCTGGGTTAAGGGACCCCTTTTTCTTTTTTTTATTATCAGAAGAATAAGATTTATCTCACCCTTCCAGTATAGCTGAGCTTTATACCAAGCTATCTCTCAAAGTATTACTCTAATTGTGTGGTTGGTTTATAAATGTTATGGGTAAATTTCTTAATTCTTAATAAAAAGAAAATGGTCATTACTATAAGAACCTGCCTCTACTTCAGTAAACAATTTATGCGCATTTCTAAGTTCTTCTACTACTGGTTCTGAACCTCTTCCAAATACTATCCCACCTCGTCTAGTTGCTCTTGTAATCTCTGCAATTAGAGAACCAAGATAATTGCCCCCCATCTTATCTAAAAAATCAATGCCGTTCATAACAAAATTGCAACTATTGGTGGTTAGTTTAGAACAAAACTGAAGCATGTCTCCACCAAAATGATTAACTTCTAGCCCATCGATAATCCCGTGACTTTCTTTTTGAATATTCATGTCAACACCAAAATATTTGGCAACTTTTGTTTCTCGAGCAAGGAAAGTTACAGTTGATGTGTCTCCTCCGCTACCTAAATCTATTAGTATTTGTCCTTTTAGTTTTCTTTTTACTACTCCCCAAGCTAGAGGAAATTTTCTAATATCAAAGTACCGAGTATAATCACTATGAAGATGAGTAAATCCCCTTCCATGAGTGCTAACGTTACTAATTTCTCTTCTATTTGGATTATCAAACGAAATTATCTTTTTTGGCAACGATAATCTTGGAAGAGTTTCTCCGATTTTTTGCAATGTGTTTATCGAACTTAAAACGAATTTCTTCAATTCTTCAAGTTCATGTTCTAAATCATCAATGTCTTTTTGAAGATGTTTTAACGATTTAGGGTAAACTGGAAACGAATATGATTTTGTATCTGACTCAGTCTTTTTCTTTACTTCTTCAAGTTCTTCTTTAATTTTGCCAACATGTTTAGAAAATGCTTTAAGTAAAGTGTTCTGCTCTAAAGTAAACTCTTCCTCTAATTTTTTGAGGGCAGATTCCAACCGTTTGTTATCACTCTTATCTTCTATGATCTCTAAATTTTCAATAACATCTTTAGATTTTCTGAATTGTCTCTTTTCAGTCAATGACAATAATCTCCAAACGTCAAATAAAGATCCTATGATAAAAGATAATTCGATTAGCCGATTTTTCTTATGTTTTTTTTCTTATAAGTAAGAATCCATTTGTCTAATCTTCCTAGTTTTGCTATTAAATCATCAATGTATTTTTCAAGTGCTCCTAATTGTGCTTTATCATTCTTACTATCTATTAATAATTTCTTCATCTTATCAGCAACTTTTTTTGGCATATCTAAAAGAAACTGTTTTATGTTTATATAAATTTCCATTCAGAAAAATTTAAATAATCTTTTCCATTCTCTCTTGTAAAATGTTGTTTCCAATAAATAAATTAAGAGAACTTTTAACAATCTTAGCTGGAACTACAACTACTACAACAACAGCCTAAGTTAGGTTGTTCAGTTTTCTTTGATTGGATTCTGAACAAGAGATTGGGCTATAAAAAAGTTAGAAGAATGACACTGGGGCACGGCGCCTTAGATTTTTTCCTGAAAAGCGGAAAAAATGCGCCTCCATTGGCGCCAGTGTTATTAGGGATGTAACCTAAAAAAATACAAAATAATATAAATAAACAAAAAATAAACAAAAGAAATGAGGTAATTAAAATGAAAATCCTAACGATCCATGCGGACTTTATTGAATTTGAGGCAAAGAAGAAAGCTTTCAAAGCAGCTGAAGAAAATGTTGAAAAAGGCAAGAAAGAGAAAATCAAAGAATGTTTAGTTGTCTTTACCGCTGTTGAGAAAAGAGATGAGGGTAATGTTAAAGCAGTTGTTAAGAAATACCTTTCTGAAATTAAAGACATTGCCAAACAAGTGAACACAGAAACAATTGTGCTTTATCCCTATGCACATCTAAGTTCTTCTTTATCTAATCCGAAAACAGCTGAAGAAGTTATGAAAGAAGCCGAGAAGCAACTTAAAGGCTACAAAGTAACGAGAGCACCGTTCGGCTGGTACAAATCTTTTGATGTAAGTTGTAAAGGTCATCCTTTATCAGAATTAAGCAGAGAGTTCTCTGTTGAGGGAGGAAAGGAAGATGAAGAAGAAGTAGACATGCCAAATCTGTTGAAGAAGATGTCTCAGGTGCATATGACTGCTCCCCGAGGAAAGAATGATCAGAAAAGTAATGTGGAGTTAGGAAAAGAATTGGACTTATATTTTGTCAGCGAAATTGTTGGCGGTGGTTTACCATTACTAACTTCTAAAGGGGCAACTATCAAAAGAGAGATTGAGCGTTTTGTAACTGATGAAGAGATTAAGAGAGGATATTTACATACTTCTACGCCAGTAATGGCAAAAAGTGATTTGTATAAAGTGTCTGGTCATTGGCAGCATTATAAAGATGATATGTTCTCCTTACAAGTAAGAGGAGAAACTTACGCTTTACGTCCGATGACTTGTCCCTTTCAGTTTATTATTTATAAACATAAACCTAGAAGCTACAAAGATTTGCCAATAGCTTACGCAGAGTTTGCCCAACTATTTAGAAATGAAAAGTCTGGAGAGTTAAGAGGATTAACTAGAGTAAGACAATTTACTTTAGCAGATGCACACGTTATTTGTCAGCCAGAAAACTTAGAGGAAGAATTTGCAAAAGTTCTTGATTTGGTTAAATTTTTAATGGAGAAACTGGGTATTAAAGATATTTGGTATAGATTCTCTAAATGGGATCCTAAAGATAAGAAAGGGAAATATATCGACAATCCTGATGCTTGGGAAGCTTCCCAAAAGTCAATGCGGAAAATTTTAAAGAAACTTAAATTGAAATTTGTTGAGGAAGAAGGAGAGGCTGCTTTCTATGGTCCAAAATTGGATTTACAGTATAAAGATATTTATGGAAAGGAAGATACTTTGATTACCATTCAGATCGATTTTGCTCTTCCAGATAGATATGATTTAACTTATACTGATAAAGATGGTAAAGAAAAACGTCCAATGGTAATTCATCGCTCTTCTTCTGGAGCAACAGAAAGAACTATGGCTTATCTGTTGGAAACTTATCAGGGCAAACTTCCTTTATGGTTAAGTCCAGTACAAATAAAATTAGTTACGGTTACCAGTGACAATGTTCCGTTTGCTCAGAAAATTATGCAGCAATTAGTTGATTTGGGTTTAAGAGTAGAGTTAGACGATCGTTCGGAATCAATGGGTAAGAAAATCCGTGATGCTCAGTTGGAAAAAGTAAATTATATTGTAACTATCGGCGACAAAGAAGTTGAAAAGAAAACACTTGCTGTCCGGAACAGAGAAGGCAAAACCAAGTTCGATGTCAAAGTAGATAAGTTTATCGACGATTTGCTGAAAGAAGTTAGGGAGAAGAAGGTTTGATGATCAACATTCCATCTCCTAACGAGAAGAACCTGTATTTATTTTTTACTGCTTTCTCATAAGCTGCTAATAATCGTTCTCTTCCTGCGTAGGCAGATGTTAATAACAACAAAGATGATTGCGGTAAATGGAAGTTAGTAAGCATTGCTTTGATGTTTGCTTTGAACTGATGTCCTGGTTTGATAAATATTTCCGAGATGCCTTCCGTTGGAATGATTTTATTGTTTTCCCAGTTACAAGATTCTAAACATTTAACAACGGTAGTTCCGACTGCAATAATATTTCCGGAATTGATTATCTCTGCGTTCTTTTCATCCAAACAGAAATATTCTTTCCCGGTAGAATGATTCTCGAAGTCTCTTATTGGAAGAAACGTTGAGAAAGAAATGTCTAATTGAATTCTGGCAATCCTAATCCCTTTTTCTTCAATTTTCTTAAGTAATTTTGGAGTGAAATGCAAACCAGCGGTTGGTGCTGCTAAGGACCCAGGAATCTTAGCGTAAGTTGTTTGATAATCTTCTTCAGGAATTGTTTCTTTGATGTATGGTGGGGTTAATAGTTCACATTCGTCTTCTTTGATTTCTCTATCAAATTTGACAAAGAAAGCATCGCCCTCTTGTTTAATTATCTTCCCAGTTAGATTTTCAAAGATTAATTCCCTTCCTACTCTTGGTTTACCTTTAATTCTTGTTTCGTAAACATTATCTTCTAATCTCTTTACTAGTGTGACTTCCACTGGACTACCCGTCTCTTTATTACCCATTAACTTACAACGTTTAACCTTTGTTTCATTAATAACTAAAACATCTCCTGCTTCTAGAAAGTCAATTATTTCATAGAACTTTTTGTGCAAAACTTTATCTCTTAACACTAACAATTTACAATAATCTCTAGGATGGTGGGCTTTCTGGGCGATCAGTTCTTCCGGAAGATTGTAGTTGTATTGAGAGAGGTTCATTTATTGCCAAGAACTAAAGGGGTTTATATGGTTTTTGGGAATTGTTGCTATAGTCTCGATAATTTTATAAACTCAAAAAGAATTGTTATTTTTAGAGGTGATCATTATGCCAAAAATGTCTAAGAGTGCAAAAGAATTAAAGAAAGATGTTAAAAAATTTGAAAATTCTTTAATTGCTTTAAATAGATTAACCAGAAAATTATCTTCAAGAATTAATTCCGGACGAGAAAAAAATAAACTTAAGCCAAAAAAGTTAAGAAAGATTCTTCGCGGTGGTTTTTTTAGTAGGCCTTACCGATGGATCCAAAATGTTTCTACATTACATGAAAAGATTGTTAATAATATTCTAGTTATCTCTGCAAAAGGGCCTCCTGGTGAAGACGATAGTTGGAAAATGAGAAATACTAATCGAGTTAATGCACTTAAAAGTTGTCTCCAGAAAAATATGAGTAGTATGAAGACGTATGTGGCTGAAATTATTAGATCTCTCCCAGCTAGAACTGCGGGAGGGCTTTTTATAGCTTACATTGATAAAGCTATCAATGATAAACTGACTTCAGAAGAATGGGATGCTTTTGAGGATAAAGTTAAAGAGATGGTGGTTCATCTTACTTCATTAATAGCAGTTGCAAGGGATCTTAAAAAAGAAACAGACAATTTTAAATTTTAATTTAATTCTTTTTTATTCTTTTTTAATCTTTTAACCAAAGTCACTTCCACCGGCGAACCAGTTTCTTTATTGCCAATCAATTTACATCTTTTTACTTTTGTTTCATTAATAACTAAAACATCTCCTGCTTGCAAGTAATCGATAATCTCATAGAACTTTTTGTGTTCAATTTTATTGTCTTTCAAAACAAGCAACTTACAATGGTCTCGAGGGGAGAACGCTTTTTGAGCGATAAGTTCTTCTGGGAGATTGTAGTTGTATTGTTCTAATCCAACCATTTCTCTT
>CAZIMI010000063.1:0-7066 GCA_964540325.1 uncultured Methanosarcinales archaeon
TCAATTTCGTTATTTTTAGATTATATTGTAACAAATATTGCAGGAGTTAATGTTGGTAATTTGCGAGACGTTATTGATTATGATCTTAAAAATCACCATATTGCCCAACTAAGAAAAAATCTGCTTAGTGAAGAAGAAATAGAAAAAATTAAACTTTCTTTGATTAAGAAATTGAAAAGAAAGGTTAAATAGAAAAAATATTAACACAATGATAAATCTCAAACATTTTAAAGAACTATCCCCATATTATCTTAGTTTCATTTTTCGTTATGGTTTTTCTATTGTTGCAATTTTAGGAGTTTTATATTTTAATATCAAAGGTTTTTCATTTCAATCCATCGCTATTTATTTTTCTTTAACTTCAATCTCAGCTTTAATCTTCGAAGTGCCAACCAGTATTTTTGCTGATAAATTTGGAAGAAAGAAAAGTGTACTTATAGGATTCTTTGCTGAAGCAATTATTTTTTCTTTATACCCTTTCGTTACTTCAAATTTAACTCTTTGGACTTTAGGAATACTGGCTGGATTCTTCAGTACTTTTGCTTCCGGATCAGAAACTTCGTTAATTGTTGATAATCTAAAGAAAAAAGAACTAGTGCAAGAATATTATGTTACTAGGTCATTTTTGTTTTCTGTTACCGGAGCTTTGGCAGGTTTAACAGGTTATCTCTTCTTTCTTTTCTTTGATATAAAACAACCACGGGGTCAATTTGTAGCAATTGATTTCTTATGGTTTATTTATGCTTTCAGTATGTTAATTGCCACTTTAATTTTTCTATTTAAAGTGGAAGAAAAATCATTTGTTAAAGCAAAAGAAAAGTCTTTATTATTTACTTGGTCAAGTTTAAAGCATATCATTTCAAACCATAATTTAAGATTAATTTTTCTTTGGAACTTAATTTTTATGGTTGTATTTTACACTTGGTTTTTTTTATATCTTCCTTATTTAGATTCCTACGGGATTCAATTTAACACTATCTCTCTGGCCTATGTACTACTTTCTTTAGTTGGGCTTCCTTTTGCTAAATTTGGACAATGGATTCACAAAAAAATTAAACATGAAAAATCGTTTTTATTTTTAGGATATTCATCCTATTTAATTTGGGCTTTATTAGTTTTAATTCCAGGAAAGATGTTTGCCTACGTTTATTGGTTTATCCGCTGGAATTTTGTCAAACTATTCAAACCTGTAGAAGAAGCTTACAAAGAAGAACATATACCTTCAGAAAGGCGTTCGACAATTAGCTCCATGCAAACTATAATCAACCAATTAGGGTTTGCTATTGGTCCTCTAATCGGGGGTTACCTTTTATCCATCACTAGCCCTTCTAAAGCAATTTTTATTTCCAGTTTGTTAATTATCCCTGTTTTAGTAATTATTAGTTTTTTAAAGAAGAAATAAAAAAAATTAAACTTTCTTTGATTAAGAAATTGAAAGCCAAAACTTTATAAATCCACCTCTAAATTAATACTTCTATGGATGATTACGAAGCATTATTGAAAAAAGCGCAGGAAGAACTGCCGGAAAATATCTCTAAAGGCGAACGTTTTGTTATTGAGAAAGTTAAAGGCCATTTGGAAGGTAATAAAACAATTCTTGTCAATCTCCATGCGATTGCCAAAACTTTAGGTAGAGAAGTACAACATTTGTTAAAATACTTATTAAGAGAACTGGCTACTCCTGGTAAAATTGTTAGAGACAGAACAATTTTGGGTACAAAAGTTTCTGCAGGTAAAATCAATAAAAAAATTAAAAAATATGCTTCTGAATTTGTTTTCTGTTCTGAATGTAATAAACCAGACACAGAACTTACTGAAGAAAAAGAAATCACTTATTTGAAATGTTTAGCTTGCGGTTCTAAGAAACCGGTTAAGAGTTTAAAATGACGATTGTTAATACCAAATCAACTCCAGAAGGATTAATTGTTATTATTACTGATTCTGATTTAGTTGGCAAAAAATTCGAAGAAGGTAACAAACAATTAGATTTAACTAAAAAATTTTACCAAGGAGAAGAAAAATCCGTTGAAGAGATTAAAGAATTGATTAATGATGCTTATGTTCTCCACCTAACCGGCAAGGAAGCGGTTGCTCTTGGAAAAGAGTTGGGATTAGTGGAGAAAGTGATTACAATCGATAATATCCCTCATGCGGAAGTTGTAATGGAATAAAAAAAATTAAAAAATTAAAGTTCTATTTCTTCACCAGGATTCAAGATTATTACTTCAACATTTCCACTAACTAATTCCTTAAATTTTCCGGGATC
Organism: uncultured Methanosarcinales archaeon; assembly: GCA_964540325.1. Taxonomy (GTDB): domain Archaea; phylum Nanobdellota; class Nanobdellia; order Woesearchaeales; family GW2011-AR9; genus JABJOX01. The sequence goes on from CAZIMI010000063.1 coordinate 2,267, forward strand.
TGCTTCAATTAATGGAAAAGTATTGTAATGCATAGGAATCACTTTTTTTACCCCTAAATATTCTACTGCTTTTGCTGCTTGATACTCATCCATCGTAAACCTGCCACCAATAGGCAATAAAGCAATCTCTGGCCGGTACAGTTCTTTAATCAGTTTCATATCTGAAAACAAGCAAGTATCGCCGGCATGATAAATTGTTTTACCGTCCTTCTTAAAAATCATTCCAGCAGCTGCCCCAGTATGAAAAGCAGGGGTTAATGCAATCTTCCAACCATTTACTTCTACAGGACCGCCACAATTCATTAACTCGGCTTTAGCGCCTTCTTTTATTGCTGGCAAAACAGATTCAAACATTCCAACAACTGTAGCTCCGCTTTGTTTAGCAATCTCTGCAGAACCTTGTTGATGATCCGGGTGGTCGTGAGTAACCGCAATCACTGAACATTTCTTATCTTCTTCACTTAGCTCATAGTTTGGTTTTATGTGCCAAGCTGGAATTTCTCCAATCCAAGGGTCAACTAACAGATTGTCTAACTTAAAACCTGCGTGACCTAACCATTTTATTTTCATTTTATTTGCCTCCGTATTTTTATCAATTTTTTTAACTATACCTTTTTCAGCATCTACTTTTACAAAATCTCCATCCTTAAAAATTAAGGTCGCTTTTTCTGTTCCCACAACACAAGGCTTATTTAACTCCCGAGAAACAATTGCTGCATGACAAAGTAAGCCACCTTCGTCCGTTACAATAGCCGCAGCTTTTTCCATTCCTAATATCATTTCAGGATTGGTCATAGAAGTGACTAGGATTTCTCCATTCTTAATTTCACTAATATCACATTCTTTAATCACCAATTTAACTTTGCCTGTAACTTTGCCTTGGGAGGCAACTTGGCCTTTAATTTCTTTGCTTTCTTCTTTTTCTGAGGGCAATTTTCCTTTGACAAATTCTTTTGCTTCTTTCCCAGAAAGAAAAAGCCTGTCAACAGAGATAAGATAGTTATCTATTCTTTCTTTAATAGAATCAAAATTAAAAGTCCTTTTATCCAAAACATAAGTTACCTCTTCTGGAGCAAGATGTTTTACTTCAATATGGCTTAAGTTTATTCTCTTACCAATTTCTTTAAACAGATTATGTGAAAAGTAGAGTACTTTAGAGTGACCCAACTTACGAAAATCGTTAATATAAGCAATCTCTTCTAAATATTTAATTAAATTTGACAATTCTGGATCAGTTTTTATTTTAGTTAATACTTTTTGTTTTTTACTCTTTGTTTCGGCAACATAATTTTCAATCTCTTTGATCTTATCTACAGCTTCGTTATTAATTTCATTTTTTATTTGTCCAAGATAATAATCTTTATTTGGCGGATTATAAGTATGCTGAACCATAATGTAACTATACTTATCCAAATGATCGTCAAGTAAAAAGTCAATCTGAGAATATGTACGTAATAGTTCGTCTTTGATGAAATTTATTTCTTTAGAAAACAACTGTACCAACTGAGAATCTTTTCTTATTTCTTCGATAATCTGCAAAAAATGTAAATATTCGTTCCTATAATCAGACTGAGTAATGGGCATAGCTAATACGGCTGCATATTCTCTTGTTTGCGATTCGTTAAAATGGTTTAGTTCACTTATTTTATTTATTAACATTATAGATAAAACTTTATCTGCAAAAAAAGGAAAAGAATGCGTTGCCATTGCTCTCTTAAATCTCAAACAAAATCCTTGAAAAAGTTCTTTAATTTCTAAATTGTTTTTATTAGCTAAATTTGTTTCTTTAATTTCTTGACTGAAACTAATTAAACTATTATAATCATCTTCCATTTGTTTAACAACATTAGAAATAAAGTTTTTATCACTAAGAATTCTTTTTTTTACTCTTTCTTTGTATTTTTCAATACTTTCCTCAGTAGAATAAAGATTCATCACACTATTTTTTCCTACCACTAAAGCAGAATCAAGAAAACAACCAGTAATGTAACGCTGTTCAACAGTTAATCCTTCAACTATTAAAGTCATGAATAATGGCAGTCTTTGATCCGCTGTTAATAATTTTTTAAATTTCATTGTCGTAACGAAATTTTGGGACCACTATAATCCCTTCTGATGTAACTTCATTATCTTTTATTTTTCTATCAATCAAGTAAACTTTCATTTCGGAATTGAAACTTGCTGGTTTAGATCTAACTGCAGTCTGACAAGCTTGAGCTTCTCCAATTGAATCAGTTAACCAGTATCCCATTTCTTGTCCCTGTTCTGCAAAGTGGCTTGCTGCAGCTAAATAAGAATCTGCTTTTAGTTTATTTCCAAACTCTTTTTTGTCATGAAATCCTCCACCGCAAGTTACAATATCTTTAAGAGTTATGTGGCCAAAAAGATTTGATCTTGGAAGATAAACATGAGAAAGCATTGCTTCTTGGAGAATATCTGATCCTCCAGAATATGTTCCGATATTAATTCCGTGATTTGACATTTCAAATAAAGATGTAACTACGTCTTCGTTTTGAATTACTTCGTATTTACCGCCAATAACTCCATTTAACATTATTGCAGAGATTAATTTAGCAAATTCTTTTCCATGAATTTTCATTGCTTCAAAAATGACATTGTATTGTCCAATAGGGCCAGTTTCCTTTGCCGTAGAAGAATCTTTAAAGAACCTACCAAAGTATTTCTCATCTTCTAAAATATCATTTTTGGCTATTTCCCAAGAAGAATTTAAATGGTCATAAACAGAGACAACCCCTAACTCACTTAACATTTTAACGCCAGCTAAAAGACTTTTTTCTAAATCCATAATTGCTTGGGCTTTAATACCTTCTTCAATAATTGTTCCTTCTACATCGCTTAGCGCAACAATTTTACCTAACATTTTCTATTCCTCCAAACACTCCCAGAACTTTTCCTCTACACTAAAACCACACCATTCACTATATAAACTTTTGTTGTAATGAAAATAACAACAATATTTAAATAAAACAAAGCAAACTAAACAAAAATGCAAGAAACTCTTCGAGAAATCGGCCTAACAAACACAGAAGTTAAAGTCTACTTAGCACTCTTAGACTTAGGTTCAGGCTTAGCAGGAGAAATAACCAAGAAATCAGAAGTAAATAGAACAAATGTTTATGATGCTTTAGAACGTTTAATTGAGAAAGGATTAGCAACTTATGTGATATCCGCAAACAGAAAAGTATTTGAAGCCATCTCACCAGAAAGATTAAAAGAAATCTTAGAAGAAAAAACAAACAAACTTAACAAAATACTTCCACAATTAAAACAAATCCATAAAGAAAGTAAAATTAAAGAAGAAGCTACTATTTTCAAAGGTAAAAAAGGGATTAAATCTGTTTTTGAAGATATCCTCAAAGACAAACAACCTGTTTTTTCTTATGGGGCAGAAGGACGTTTTGGAACTACTCTGCCTGCTTATCACAAAGAATGGAATCTCAGAAGGGCAAAAGCAGGAATAAAAATCAAAATGATTTATAGTGAAACTGTTAAAAGAAAAAAACTCAGAGAATATCTAAAACTAAAACAAATGCGTTTTCTCCCTAAAGAATATGAATTTCCTTCTAATGTTTTAATATATGGAAATAAAGTAGTTACTATAGTTTGGGCAGATCTGCCTTTTGCGTTCTTAATCAAAAGTAAACATGCAGCAAAAAGTTATATGAATTTTTTTAAGATATTCTGGAAAATCGCTAACCCATAACATTTTTAAAGATACCCATTTCCAAACAAAAAATGCATTTAAAATATCATGCCCACGGCCCCAGTTCAATAGGTTCTTTCCCTTACTTCCATGCAGCTAGAGCCGGAAAAGAACATGGAAATTTGGAAGACGCTTTAAATGATCCTAATGTAAGTGTTTCTGTACATGCTGCTTTACTAGCAATCGTACAGGAACCAATAACCGCTGCTCCTTTTGAATTTATGACTAGAAAAATTGGCCCAGAATATGTTACCACGGGAAGTTATAATTTAGTTTATTTAGTTTTAGCAGAGAAAACAACTCCTAGAAAGATGAAAATAGCACAAAAAATTTTTAGGTCAAAATAAAACAGAAATCTTGGCTGTCGAAGGAGAAGAACTTACTCCAGAACCTCAAAGAGGCTTAAAGAAACCAAATGATTATATGCGATTATTGATTCAGATTGCAAAAGAAATTTTAGAAAAAACAAACAAGGTAACAATTTATTCTTATGAAACAGATACTGAATTAAATACAGATCCTTATTTAAGAAGAGCATTACAAACTTTAATTCAAGAAAAACCACAAATACAAATGGTTGAAAATTTCTAACCCATAAAATCGCCAAGCCCAACCTGTTTCTCTTTCTCTCTACCAAAGATGTCTTCTACATTCAATTGTAACATTTCAATGGTCTGTTTCAGATATGGAGAAAAGTCGTATTCGCTAGCTAATCTTAAAGAATGTCCTAAATACTTAACCACAGAACCTTCCGAAATAGTAAAAATTAACTTCCCAGCTGGACATTCAGTACACTTTCCCGATAAAGGTGGACGACGATACTTAGCATTACATTTTACGCACCTAAACTGTTGCATAGAAAACTTACGTAAATTACCACGAATATCTTTAAAGAAATGTTTTTGAATCACTAACTTTGCTACATCATCCATATCTACTGCCCGAACTTTACGGGCAATTTCCATCTGACCAAATAATTTCTCTTCCATTGAAGGTATAGTTTTGTAAGCTGAACATAACACTCCTTTATTGAAATTAGTTACCCAATGAGTATAACCAAAATCTTCAAATTGTGA
>CAZIMI010000064.1:0-7043 GCA_964540325.1 uncultured Methanosarcinales archaeon
AAATTTACATTTTAGAAGCAGACCGGGTAAAGATTATAATCGATGGTAAGAATAGTAATTGGTTAGAGGAAGGTGATTCTTATACAAAGAATGGTTTGAAAATCAATGTTAAAGAAATAATGCTTCAGCAGTATCAAGGCGGGACTATGGCAATAAGTTATACTGTGGGATAAGGAAAATAAACTTTTTTTTCTTTTTCTTTTTTAAGTTAATAATAAGTAAAACGAACAAAGCGGCCGGGACTTATTATGTGGCCCATTTAATGATTTTTTAATTAGTGCCGCATGTCCCTATTGCCGGCGTTGTTCTTGCCAACATAGTAACTTATATAAACAATAAAATATTCTTTTAGTGTGAATGAGAGGTTCGACTAAGCTGTTTACTATCTTTGGGATTGATATAAAGATACATTTTACTTGGTGGTTTGTGTTTATTTTACTAGCTTGGAGTTTATCGGCTAGTTTCTTTCCGCACTATTTCCCAGAACAAACAGAGATAATGTATTGGACCATGGGAATTGTTGCTTCTCTGTTACTATTTGTTTCAGTTTTATTGCATGAACTCTCACATTCTTTAGTTGCTCAAGCAAAAAGAATTAAAGTTGAGAGCATTACATTATTCTTTTTTGGCGGTGTTGCTGGCATTACTAAAGAAGAGATGAAACCAAGCACAGAACTACAGATGGCTCTTGCCGGTCCTATTTTTTCTTTATTCTTAGGTGGGATTTTCCTTTTAATCTACAAATTTAATGGGAATTTTTTATTCGTGGAAGCAATCTCGTTTTATTTATATCGACTAAATTTTATCTTAGCAATTTTTAACTTAATTCCTGGTTATCCCTTAGATGGCGGGCGAGCTTTCCGGGCAATATTGTATTGGTATTATAAAGATTTAAAGAAAGCTACTAAGATCGCTGTTGCAGGTGGAAAGTTCTTTGCTGGATTTTTAATAATTCTAGGCATTATGGGATTAATTTCAGGCGTGGGAGCTGGACTTTGGTTTATTTTCTTAGGAGGATTCCTTTACTTTATTGCTGGTGTCAGTTATGAACAAGTAGTTTTGAAAGATGTTTTAGAAGACGTTCCAATTAAAGAATTGATGGAAAAGAAAATACCTAAACTTAGTCCGGAAATGGAGTTCTCTAAGTTTGTAAAAAAGTATGCTAATCGTGATGAAGACGTATTTGTGATTAAAGGAAAAAAGTTTATTGGTTTACTTGATTTAAAGAAAATAGAACAGATGCCTTTGAAAATGCAGGAACTGATTAAACTTAAACAAATCTCCATGCCTTTACACCAAATTAAATGTTTAAAGAAAGATGATAATGCTTATACTGCATTTAAGAAGTTTGCTGAGCAGGGTTTAGAAGTATTGCCAGTGATGGAGAATGACAAATTTTTGGGTGTTGTTTCTAGAAAGTTAATGATGCACCGGTTAGTTTGGGAAATGAAGTTTGGCAAGTTGGGTAAAGTGGGAAAGAAGATTATTAAAAGAGTTGAGAAGAAACCTGCAAGGAAAGTAAAAAAGAAAAAAATTAAGAAGAAAAAGAAATGATTATAAATGTTAAAGATATAGTAAATAAAAAATAGGTGATATAAAATGAAGAAAATAATTTGGTTGTTAGGTTTGTTAGTTATAGCAATGTTTTTAGTTGGCTGTGCTGAGACTGTTGAAGATACAGTTCCAGAAGAAGCTCCAGTTGAGGAAGCTGTTGTTGAAGATGCTGCTGAAGAGCCTTTAGTTGAATAGAATTTCTTTTTTTCTTTTTTCCCCCATACATTTTTTAAATGAAGCAACTAATTCTCTAGTTAATGAAACAACAAATAATCACCAAATTAAAAGAACTTACTAATCATGATTACATCGAAATAGTTGGTAGAGGAGATAAAGCGATTTGGTCTGCTTTACATTTGGTTAAGAGAAAGTTACTTATTCCGGAAGAAGGCGGGTGGATGAGTTATGAGAAGTATCCTGGAAAACTTGGAATTGATTCTGAGAAAGTAAATTGTGATAATGCAGTTATTGATTTAGAAGATTTGAAACTTAAAGTAAAAACTGCTGATGTTTTCTTATATCAAAATCCTGGTGGTTATCACGCAGAACAACCGCTGGAAGAAATTTATCAAATCTGTAAAGAAAATGATTGTTTAGTTGTTTTAGATGTTTCTGGAGCAATCGGAACTAAACTTTGTGATGGAAATTACGCAGACGTAATGTTAAGTTCGTTTGGCAGATGGAAACTGATTGACGCTAAAGTTGGCGGGTTTATTTCTTGTAAGGATGAGAAGTTGTTTGATGAATTGAAAAATACTTTTGAAATTCTTGATGATGAAGAGAAATTAAAAGTAATTAATGAAAATATTGATGATTTACCAAACAGAATCGGGTTTCTTACAGAGAGAAGAAACAAAGTTATTGATGATTTAAAAGATTTTAAGATAATTAACAAAAATCATTTTGGTTTTGTTGTTATTGTTGAATTTACTACCGATATGGAAAGAGAAAGTATTATAAATTATTGTAACACTAACAACTTAGAATATACTGAATGTCTGCGATACATTCGCATAAATAAAAAAGCAATTTCAATTGAGATTAAAAGATTAGAGCAATAAAATGATTCCACAACAACAAGACTTAACTGAACATCTAACAGTAAAACAGTTAGCATTATTTGAAGAAGATTTACCTCTCTTAGAAGATTTTGTTGCTAGATATAATGTTTCTTTATTATCTGTTGAAGAAAGTACTGAAAATCCCCCTCTTAGAAAATTAATGTACTTTTTTGATGATAATCTTGGTGGATATACTGTTAAAGGAATAAGAGACTCTTTAGATGAAAAAGTTGATGATTAATAATGATTTATTGATAAAAAAATGAAGGTGAAACAAAAATGGCACTAAATGCAATAAAAATTTGGAAAATTTTTAAGCTTTTATTTTTGGGAGGCAAGCAAAAATGAAAATTCCAGAATCGATGGAGGAATGTTTATACTTTACAAATAGAAGTGTCGGTGAAAATGGTAATGTTCTCGCTTGGGTTTATCGTAAAGAATGCCCGAAATGCAAGAAAGCTAAAATGGGCAAGCCTGTTGATCCGAAAACAGGGAAAGTTAAATCCAGATCTAAAGAGTATGTCTGTCCGGAATGTGGTTTTACTGAAGAGAAACAGGAGCATGAAGAATCTATTCAGTTAGAAGCGCAATACACTTGTCCTGAATGTGGTAAAGATGGCGAGGGGACTTGTGTTTACCGGAGAAAGAGATTCAAAGGTGTTGATGCATATCTTATTGAATGTGAACATTGTCAGGCTAAGATCCCGGTAACTAAGAAACTTAAAGCGATAAAAAAAAAGTGAGGTTGATACAATGAAAAAATTAATTTTATTTGGTTCGTTAGGAATTTTTCTATTATTGGTTGCTGGAACTGGGTTATTCTATGAAAATATTGTCGGAATGGCTTCTGTTGAAACAGAAACTTATTCCTGCATGGATTCTGATGATTTAGCTGATAATCCTCTTCATATTACAGGTGTTGTTACTGTGGCTATTAATGGAGTAAAAAAGAATTTTTATTCGGATTATTGCTCGGATGGAGACACCTTACATGAATATTCTTGTGATGATGATACTGGCAAGCAAACAGAATCAATACATTCTTGTGCGAGTTTTGAGAGAACTTGTAATTATGGTCGCTGTCTTCCAGAATGGTGATTAAAAAGAAACAGTTAATTCAACATTAAACAAATCATTAACTTTTTCTTTAATTTCTTTAATTACTTTATTTAAATTAATTTTTTCTAATTTTTCTTTTTTATCTGTGAATTCTTTTTCTATTCTGGCGATTTTTTCTTGAGATTCATTTATTTCTTTTTCTTTATCATTAATTTTATTAACGATTTTGCTTTGATTAATTTCTTTAATTAATGTTTCTTTCTCTTCTTTTAATTTCTTCCCAACAGAGAATAATTCATCTAGGAAAGTAGTTGTGCTTTTTTCAATTAGTTCGGAAAAATTATTCTTTTGTTTGTCATCTAATTTTAAAGAATCTAAACTTTTCTTTAGCCCTTGCAGAACTTCTTTAATCTTTAACTCTTCGTCGTCAAAGAACGCTTTTACAGAATTGTCTAAGTATTCTTTGATTAGTTTATCGTCTAATGCCACTCGTTCATACTTTCTCAATGGCTTGTTTAATTTTGAGAAGAAAGTGAAGACATTATTTTCATTTTCTTTGATCTCTTTTTCTTTGTTTTCTTTTTTTGTTTTCAATTCCAAGAGGTTGTTGTAGTCAGGACTTTCTTTTAATTGTTGCAATTCTTTTTCTTTTTCTTCTTTTTCTTTGTTTTTATCCTTTAGAATTATTTCTTTTTCTTTAATTTCTTTTTCAAAGTTTATTTTTTTATTTTTATCTTCATTGATTTGGGTCATTTTTTGTTTTAGTTGTTCTAATGACTTTATTTTTTCAGCAAACTCTTTCTTCTTGAAATTTTTAATCAATAAATTTAATTTTCCCATCAACTTGAAAACTTCTTCCACCGGATCAAAGAACAAATGCTGGCTTGCCTGATAACTTTTTGCAGTTCTTTTTGCCAGATCGTCTACAGTTTCGTCTAAAGTTTTATTGAATTCTAGAACTTGCTTGTAATCGTCTAAGGTGAAAAAACTGTCTTTTTCGATAACAGATAGTTCTTCAACAAAACGTTCCATTGCCCGGGCATAATTGTCGCGATGGCCTTGAACAATATTCTTGACTCTATCTTCAACATTCTTATGTTCTTTTGGAACTTCTGCTTCTTGTAATAATTTAACTTTTTCTTTTAGTTGTTGTTTCAGTTCTTTTATTTTTTTGAAGTATTCCTGAAAGAAATCGTTGAAATCTAAATAGGAAATTTTATTGTTGAACCAATCTTCTAATTGTTGAAGATTGATCTCTACTTGTTCTAGTTCTTTACTGGCAAACAATTTTTTTAGGAAATTGAACATTTAAGTTTTCTGAGCTTGGCATTTATTTAAAGATTTCTATGTTTTTGCGGTTGTGTGATGGGGGAAATGTTTATATATTACTTTGTTTTCTTTAGAACAAAACTATATAAGTTTTAAAATGAGGTGAATAAAGATGAATGAGAAATTCTTAATGTTGATTAGTGTAGTGGTAGTGGCGTTATTTTTGTTTGGTTGTGTTGAAACCGTTTCCGATGAAGAGTTGGAAGAAGAGTTAGCAGATTATACAGATGAAGAACTGGAAGTGGTTGTTGCTGAAGGTGAATCCGCAGAAGTTTCTGATGCTCTTGCTGGGCAAGGTGTCTATACTGGTTTTGCTTTGAAAGTGAGGAGAGATATTGCTGGCAAAATCTTAACAGAGAGACGTGGAGATGCTCCTGAGACAACAGAAAGATCTGCAAGAGGAAGGGCGGAACCAATAAATAAGTATACCTGTGAAAATGATGATAAAACTTTTGTACTTTTACAAGGAGATAGAATTATTACAAAAATTGAACCGCTTTGTAGAGATGACGGCAAAGTTTATTGGCTTCAATGTTTTAGGGGAAAAAGAGTGGGCCATCTTGACAATTGTCATGGTTTAGGATGTGATCGTGTAACAAATGAATGTAATGCTCCAGCACCTAAACGTGAAGTAAGTGAGGAAGTAAGGGATGCTGTTGATAGAGTTCCTGCTGATGCAAGAGAAAGAGTTAGGACTGAGGCAAGAACTAGGGAAAGAGCACCTACTGCTCCTACGTGTACAGATACAGATGGTGGCCAGATTCTTGGTGTTAAAGGGAAGATTTCTGGTAAGAATCCTGTAACAAAGAATAATTTTAGAGCTGAAGATTTCTGTTATAATGGAAAAGTTATTGAATTCTTTTGTAACGATAATGGTTATGCAGACATAATGGGTTCGGAAGGAATGACTGCCGAAACAACGGGAGTTGCTTGTCGCCCAGGTAATGTTTGTCAAGATGGTGCCTGTGTTGTAGAGGTGGAAGAAACCTTCTGTGTTGATTGTGTACAAGAAGCAGTAGCTGAAGAAGTGGTGACTGAAGAATCTCTTTGTGTGGATTCAGATGGAAGTAATATTTTTAACAAAGGTAGAACTGCTGGTGTAAATGCTAATGGTGAATACTATTCTGAATCTGATGTTTGTAAAAGTGAATCAATGGTTATTGAAAAAGAGTGTGGTCCAAGAGATCTGGTTGTTAGCAAACGTTATCCATGTCCGGAAGGAAGAATTTGTAATGATGGTGCTTGTAAACGGATTAAAAATTGGTTTGAACCTGCAATCGAAGAGATAGAAGCAGAATTTGCTTGTAAAGAAATTGATTATGGATTTGATCCTTATACCAAATCTAGAATTCAAGGTTTGGATTTTCAAGGAAACCCAACTTCTGCAGTAGATTATTGTACTGATGATGGAATAAACGTTGTAGAGTTTGAGTGTAAAGATAATGTTGTACTTCAAAATATGAACCATCTTTGTAATTTTGGATGTAATGATGGCGCTTGTATTTCTCGGGCTCCTGATGCTGTTTGTGTCGATCAGGATTTAATGGATAATGAGTTCTATACTTCAAGTTGGGTTGAATTGTCTGGAACCACAGAAGCAGTATTAACCCTCGGAGATCGTTGCTTAGATGAAACATTTTTAATTGAAGCAAGATGTTTCGAAAATGGCTTATCAACAGTTAATTACGAATGTCGGGATGGCTGTGAGAACGGTGCTTGTAAAATAGTTGAAGTGGAAACATTCATTTTTGAACAGAATTTCGGAATAATTGAATTTGAAAGTACTAGTGTTGAGAGTGAGGCTGCAATTGTAATACCTGGAAGTCCAGCTAAGGGATACTTGGGAAAATACAGCAATAACGTTAAGGTAATCGTCCAAGACCATGTAAATAATATTAAAGGAGGAGATTACGCAGTAAAAGTGTTGGATTACTTTGCGGGATTAGGGTTATATGATTACCAATATCTGGTAACTGTAAACGAGGGATACAATATTTATTGTAGTGGTGAGAGTTATGATGAATACGTCTGCACTTGGAT
>CAZIMI010000065.1:0-6980 GCA_964540325.1 uncultured Methanosarcinales archaeon
AAGAAAAAGCTTTAGCAATCGCTCGAGAAGCTGGTTCCATTGGCGAGATGCAATCAAAGATTGAACCAATCGCTTTCGGCCTGAAAGCAGTTCTTATTTTAGCAATGCTTGAAGTTGAAGGTGGAGATTTTGACGGTATTGCTGCTAAAATGGGAGAGATTGAGAATGTTCAATCAGCAGAAGTGGCTAAAATGGATTTAGCTTTAGGTTAAATTTTTTATTTTATTTCTTTATTTCTTTCAGAAACTATTTTAAAGTACAACTACTTCTTTTAACGATAAAGAGGTATATAGTCATGACTAGAAAGAAAGCAAACAGAATCAAAGATTTCTTTAAACATAAGTATGTAATGTCAGCGATATTTGTAATCATAATTGTTGGAGGATTTTTCTTAATCAATTTGTTAGGACAAAGCGAAGAAGCAATTGCCGGAGAAGCATATAGAAAGAGTATCACAAGTAAATCCCCAGAACCTTATTTTCAGATATTTAAAGAATATAAACGATTTTTTGAAAGGAGCGGTGAAAAAGCAGATTTTAGAACTTTTAATAATGCTCTTATGCGTAGTAATGTTTTTCTTGTTGATTCTTCCGTCAAACATTTAGACGGAAGAGAAGTTGCTAAAAACAGAGATCTAAGATCATTAGTAAACAAAGTTTATACAAGTATTAGTGCTGAAGAAGCTGCTAAGATTGCTTATTTAATGAACTGGGAAGACCATTTTAAAGTTAAAATCACTGACGTATCACTTAAAGAAATTCAAGCAATGACCAAACCATTAAACCCAATGCTTTTAGAAGCTTTACAAAATGAAATGGAAAAACAACCTGGATTTTTAAGCGGGGGAGGAGGAGAATCTGCTCCAGCAGGCATGGGTAGCGGAACTTCAGTTTCTGATTGTACAGAAACAGGCAGTGGAACAGCCGCTAATACTGAAGGCGCATCTGTGAGCACAACAGTAGTGCCTGGCGAAGGGACCACTACTGGAGATAAAGGTCAAATTGTAGAAGGGGGGCCAACTTCATTCCTTGAAAACGGAGCCTGTGGACCAATGGCTGTTTACGAAGGTATTAGCACTCCAAACGACGATATTTGGGGAGATATGGAAGCCGCAGAAGCAAGCGATTCAGGAGAAGGGGGTCCAGAAGATGATATGTTCGGCGAAATTGAAAGTATGGGAGATAAAGGAACAAATGAACCGATAAAGTCAGAAGACGATATAAAACACACTTATGAAGAAATGTCTCAAGATGAATTTGAGGAGATGAAAAGTTATGGAGAAGGGAAAATTCAAAATCTCAAAAAAAAGTCCGGAGGTTCACAATCAGATCCAGAAGCGGATGTTGGTCCTACCCTTGGTGATTGTATCTTAGGAGGAAGTTCAGGATTTGTTGATTGTACTAGTTTAAGTGAAGAAGAAAGCAATTGTCTTTCAACAGGTGCAGAGAAAGCTGCAGCTTCAGGTTTAGCAATGGTTGAAGAGGGAGCAAGTTATGGTGGTTGTGGAAATACAGGTAAAGCCATGAAATCATGGACAACTAAAGATATGCTTTGGGACCCAGTAGAGTTCAATGCACAGAAAGCTGCCACAAACTTACTAGGATATACATCAAATGTCGGTCAAGAATCTACCGGGAAAAAATTAGACAAATAAAAAGAGGTGAAAATCTATGGCTAAGAAAAAAGTTAAAAAGGCAGCAGGAAAAACCTGTTCAAGTGGATGTTGTAGCGCATCATGTTGGTTCTGGATACTTGTATCTGAAGGAGCGTTGTATTTGTTCTTCGTTTACTTGCTTTATCTGTTAGCGGTACCAGTTTTATGGACAAGTTCATTGATATTGTTAGCGTTGATCAATGTAAGTTTCTTTGCATGCCCAATCTGTAGAAAACATTTTATGTAAAATTTTTTTTATTTTTTTATTTCTTTTAGAATTTCTCTTATCCCTTTCTCAGTCTTGATTCCATTCAAAGAAAAATGAGTTCTTACTCCTTTAAGTTTCTTTAACATTAAGTCCATCTTCTTTGGTTCTAATTTGTATTTCTTACCAATTACATGTAAATCGTAAAAACCAATTATATCTTTCTTAGCTTCTGTTTTCAAAGCGTCAAGAAACTTTTGCTCCTCAGGAAATGGATTGTTCTTGACCATCTTAGAAATTAATTTCTTATCAAACAATCTTCCAGTCCATAATGGACCAGCATAATCAAAATCATTTTTACATTCACATTTTCCCAAATTATAATTAGAAACTTTGTGGTTTAGGCACTGCGGACAAAACAATAGATATTGATGATGTTTAATCAATTCATCACATTTTTCTTTGCCTTTCAAAGATAAAAAATATACTCGAAAATAATGATCTTTGTGATAAGCTAAAATGGGAACCATTGCTTTATCAAATTGAATCCCCTGTAATTGCACCTTCCTAATCAAGATACGTAATCCAATCTCGTGCATCATATAATTTCTTAAAGACTTGGCCCAATATTTTCTTTTGGTTACTTTTGGATATGTTCCAGTTAAAGCTGCGGTATCTGTAGCAGTTATCGCTAGAATTCCATTTCTCTTAATCTTATTGACAGCCACAGAAATGAAAGGATTTGGTGTCCCAAAGGGGTCGATGTCAATATAGTCAAAGTAGCCACAAAAGTTTTCACAATGTTGTCCTAATAAAAAATGTTCTGCATCTTCATTAGATATTTTCACTTTATTTGTTTTAATACCGTTCAATTCTAAGTTCTCTTCAATATTCTCAATAAAATTTTCTTTCTTATCATTCAGATACAAACAATCTAATTTCCCTTTCTTCAACTCTTTCAAAAAACGCAACCCCCGAATTCCAGAACCAGCCAGAGGTAAAGCTAAACCCATTCCTTTACTAGATACAGAATTTAATAACGCAATGGAAATATTTCTGTTAGATTTCATCAACGGATTATAGAATACTTCTTGTTTCTTAGTAGCATCTCGTTTTGGAAGAGTTGCTTTGATTTTGATATCGTTTTCGGTAAGGAGTTTCATAATAACAAATAATTAAGAAAGCTTTAAAAAATATTCCATTAATTCTTTTCAGCTAACCATTCATTCAATCTCTGCAAAGATTCCAATTCTTCTTTACCAGCCTCAGAAAGTTCATAAGTATAACAAGAGGAATCATGTTTCCTTGTTATTAATCCTCTACGCAAATACTTTATCAACGCTCCACTAGAAGTACTTTCAGCTATTTTCATATGAAAAATTAATTTTCTATAAGTATTGTGACCACTATTAATAGCGCAGAGATAATTAAAATGATGATTCTTCTTAGCGTTTAGAAATTTATTATACAAATTCTTCTTTCGAGAATAGTGAGTTACGCACCCAAATTTAATTAATCTTTTAAAATTATCATAATGGCTAATGTAAACATTCCAATAACCTTTCTTTCCTCTTTCATCATACAAAGGTTGACTCGTCGAAATATCAATCTTGTAACATAATTCTTTAAAAAAGAAAGCATTCTCTTCAGATTCTGTTGAGAAAGAGATAGTTTGATGGCTTGTTTTCCCAATTCCCAAATCTCCTCTTGATAATCCTCGAAAGAATCTAATTGCATTATTCTTTGATTGTAATGCTAACTCCTGACATTCTTCTGCAATATAATAAAAACTCTCGGCTAAACTAGAATTATAAATGTTTAATATACAAACACCACACTTCTCATTGGTTTTGATATTTTTAACTATTTTTATTTTCTCTTTTGATAAACCAAAAGAAGACCAATAAGATTTAACATTTTTCAATGATTTTAAATCATCTTTTGGATAAAGAACCTGCACGAACCATTCACTTTTCTGAATACCCAATAATTTTTCTGTTGCCCCTACAAACCACTTTATTTGCTTTAAATCAACATTAGAAAAAGAAAATCTGTCTCTATGCTTATTCTTTTTTCTTGCTTTAAAACCCTCACAAAAGAAAGCCCCAGCTAATTCTAATAAATCATATTTCTGTTCAGACAAAGAAATGCTTTTAGGTAGAATGGCTAATTTGTTTCCTTTACTATAAATCCATACAAGCAATTTGTCACAGTAATCAAACAAAAATATTGGCAAACTTCTTATTGATTTTTCTGGAATTAAATTCATTAGATTTAACGTATCGTTTGATTTACATTTCTTCACTAAAGAAACACTTTTACTAACTAAGTCAAAATCATAATCTTTTTTCGTAGAAAGACTTTTCCCTATTTTGCGTGGGATTGTAAAACCCAACATAAATCTACCAATACCTGAATTTGATCTTCTTATGACTACGGGGAAAAAAGAATTGTTCAACATTAAGAGATAAGCTTCTTTCTCTTTAAGCTTTAGCTTTTCACATTCTTGTTTTTTTACCGTAGCAAAATAAGAACATCGAACATCCTTTCCTTTATTTATTTCGTATATGCGTGCTGTTAATTTCATTTTCAGTCACCTCCAAGTTTTACACAATCCAAAAACTTGGAGTTTCCAAAAAAGAAGCAACTCGGCAGAACACACAATAAATCTTTAGGAGTATCATCTCCAACTCTGAAAGAGGAAAAATTTATGTTAAGGGTTCTGACATAATCTCTTTTTTTATAATATTTAGAAATTAGATAGTTTATAAGTTCTACGCGGACCTGTCCAGTGGACCAGTGGCTTATAAATAACCTACTGAAACATTAAAATTTTAGAACTTCAAAGCTTCTAGCACTGGACAAAAATATTAAGAAATGTGTCCAGTGGCTCAGATAAGTTTAAAAATAAAAAGCATTCAAAGAAGAATATGGCAATTCGTAAGGTGCAAATCGTATGCGTTGGACACGTTGATCATGGGAAGACTACCCTATTAGATAGAATTAGACAAAGCTCTGTTGCTACAAGAGAAGCAGGAGCAATAACACAGGCGATAGGAGTATCAATAGTGCCAATGGAAACTGTGAAGAAGATATGTGGAAAACTCCTAGACGCACTTAAATCAAAAATTAATATTCCTGGTTTTCTCTTAGTTGACACTCCCGGTCACGCTGCGTTCACCTCCCTCAGAAAACGTGGCGGATCTCTAGCAGACATTGCCATTTTAATAGTTGATATTAACGAGGGTTTTAAACCACAAACAATTGAGTCTATTGAAATTCTTAAAGCCAATAAAGTTCCGTTTATTATTGCTGCTAATAAAATTGATCTCATTCACGGCTGGGAATATGATCAGAATAAACTACTTTTAGAAAATATCAATGCTTCAAACACAAATATCCAAGGAGAATTTGAAAAAAAATTATATGAATTAGTTGGAATTGTTGCTGAACATGACCTGCAATCAGAACGATTCGATCGAGTGGAAGATTATACAAAACAAATTGCTATTGTTCCTGTTTCCGCAAAAACAGGACAAGGAATTCCGGAATTATTAATGGTCCTCACTGGACTAGCCCAAAAATTCTTAGAAAAGAAATTAGAAATTGAAGAAACCGGCAATTGTAAAGGCACAATTCTAGAAGTTAAAGAAGAAAAAGGGATAGGAACAACTTTGGATGCAATTATTTACAACGGCCAATTAAAAGTCAATGATACTTTAGTTATTGGAGGAATTGATCAAGCGATTGTAGTTAAAGTCCGAGCTTTGTTAGAACCTGCAGAACTTGCTGAGATGCGAGAAAAGAAAAGTAAGTTCAAAAATGTTAAAACAGTTACTGCTGCTACCGGCGTAAAAATTTCTGCTCCTGGATTAAACGAAGCTATTTCTGGAATGCCAATCAGAAGCTGTTCGGGTAAAGATGATGATGAAATTAAAAAGTTAAAACAAGAAGTTCAGGAAGAAGTCGGAGAAATAATAGTTGAATGTGACGAATGTTTAGGCGTTATCATCAAAGCCGATACAATCGGCGGATTGGAAGCTCTAAGAAACCTGCTCCAAGAAAAAAATATTCCTGTTTCTAACGCCTCTATAGGCGAGATTACTAAAAAAGATCTTTCCAAATTAGAATCACTAAAAGAAAAAGATGAATTTAATGCCGTAATTCTAGGATTTAACATTAAAGTTCCAGAAGATTTAGAGGAATTAGCCAAAAACAAGAAACTTAAGATTATCACTAATGATGTTATTTACAAAATAATTGAGGATTATGAAAAATATCTTGAAACACTAAAGAAAGATATTGAAATGCAAGAATTGTCCAAACTTGTCCGACCCTGCAAATTCGCTGTACTTAAAGGTTATACTTTTAGACAAAGTAATCCCGCTATTGTTGGTGTAGAAATAGAGATTGGTCGAATTAAAACAGGAGATCCAATAATGAATATAGAAGGAAAACAGATTACTACTGCTAAAAGTATGCAGGAAGGTAAAGAAAATGTTTCTATAGGAGAACAAGGCAAACAATTAGCAATGTCCATGGACGGAGTTACTGTTGGCAGGCAAGTTGATGAGGGCAACTTTCTTTATACAGACATCCCCGAAGAAGATTTCCGAAAATTAAAAGAATTAAAAAAACATTTGTCTAAAATGGAAATTAATGTTCTTAAAGAAATTGCCGAGATAAAACGTAAGAATAATCCAGTATGGGGTGTAGGTTAAACTTAATTGTCATAAAAACTGCAACAATGTATTGAATCAACTGGCTTCCCTTTATCGCACCCATTAACATAAACATCCTCAACTTTCTGAGCGATATCATCAGAGATCCTCATTCCAATATCACCGGCATCATCATTTTCTTGAAGAAATTCTTGCTGCTGAGAACAAGTGCTATAAAGCTCTTCAAAATTGCGAGGAATAAAAATCCAGTTTTTTGATTTTAATTGGTTCATTTTATCAGCAGACACATATGTTCTATATATATTTTTCTAAAATAGAAAATTAAATAATTAATAATTTAAATAGAAAAGCATAAAAAGAATGACTTCTTTTAGATTATTTCCGAAAGCATATGGAACATATAAATGATTTATTATTAGAAGCGCGGGAAGAGCTCAAG